>CATKYP010000215.1 GCA_949840855.1 uncultured Bacilli bacterium
CTAATAAATATATATTATTAGTTCCCACACCACTAATATATTCAAGCTCTAGATTAGCTTTCATAGTCATTTCAGTTTCTATATTTGGTATCATATAAAGAACAAGTAAAATAAGTAAAGTAATAGAAGTTATTAAAATTTTCTTTAAAGCTTTATCTTTCAGCACAATAATCACCTAAAAAATTATATGCCACATATTTTTTTATATACCAAAAAAGAAGAATTAATCTTCTCCTAAGCTTATTTCCTTAAGTTTTATAAGTTCTACTACTGCACTAGCCCTACCTTTAACTCCAAGCTTTTGCATCGTATTAGAAATGTGATTTCTAACAGTCTTTTCACTTATTCCAAGCTCGATAGCAATTTCTTTAGTTGTTTTATTTTTTATTAATTCTTGAAATATATTTCTTTCTCTAGATGTTAGAATTTGTTTTGGCATAACTAAACTTCCCTTCTTTATACTAACTCAAAGTATTATATGAAGGAAATGCTCATATGTGTAGGCTTATTTTTTCTGAAACTTAACAGTAATATCCATTCTATCAGTATACTCTTCTTGAATATTTCTCATTATATTATTTGCTAACGTTTTATCATGTTTTGTAGAAATACATACAGCCTCAATATTAGATTCATCTATTTTTACAAAACAATCAAGTTTTAGATCAGCTTTTAACTTCTTTTCTATATTTTCTTCTTTTCCCTGTAAAGCATTCAGATATTTTAACTGCTCATAAGCATTATTTTTTTCATCAGTTGTTAATTTTTCATTTGTTAATTGTTCTTGAAGAGAAGTCATTGCTTCATTTCTTTCTTCCTCTAAGCTAACACGCATAGCTTCTAATGTACTTGCTTCTTTACTAGTTGTCTTAGCATTTGTCTTTTTTGTATTTGCAGTAGTCTCCTTTTTACTGTTTGATAAGATAAGTTCATTAGGCATTGTTACATAATATACTCCAAGTACTAATACTAAACTAAATAATGTTAAAAACCACAAATTTTGTTTATTAATCACTATTTTTCCTCCTCACTTTAGTAAAATATATGAAACTTATTTTTATATATGCTTAAATATTATCTTTTTTTAATTTTTTTAAAGTATTAATTAAAGCTAATTTTCCATAGTGATAAGTTAATGAACCTTGCATATAGGCAATATAAGGAGGACGAATTGGTCCATCACAAGAAAGTTCTATAGAGCTTCCTTGAGTAAAACTACCACTAGCCATAATAACTTTATCAGAATAACCTGGCATATCCCAAGGTTCAACTACTGCATTAGAATCAATTGGACTTGAAGCTTGAATCCCTCTAGTAAATGAGATTAGAAGATTTTCATTATTAAAAATTATATTTTGTACAATATCTACACGCTCATCATCATATTTAGGTTCTACTATATAGCCTAACTTTTCCATTGCCCTACTAGTAAGAATTGCTGTTTTTAAACTAGCATTAACTACACTTGGTGCCATAAAAATTCCTTGTAATATTGATTTATTAGTGCCAAGCGTTGGACCAACTTCTTTTCCTTCTCCAGGAACAGTTAATCTTTCACTTACTAGTTTTATTAAAGCTTTTTTTCCTACTACATAAGCTCCATTTGATGCTATTCCACCACCCAAGTTTTTAATGAGACTACCTACTACGATATCAGCTCCTACTTCAATAGGTTCTTTAGTTGTTACAAACTCACAATAACAATTATCAATCATAATAATTATATTTTTATCAAGCTCTTTTATATAAGAAATTACCTTTTCTATTTTCTCTATAGATATACTTTTACGAGTAGAGTATCCCTTAGATCTTTGTATCTCTATAACTTTCACTTTATTTGTCTTTAAATAACTTTTAATAGAATCATAATCAAAATCATCATTAATTAAATCTATTTCAGAGTATTTTATACCAAAAGATTTAAGTGAAGAAGAATTATCTACTATTCCAATTACCTCATCTAAAGTATCATAAGGTTTCCCACTAATACTAAGTAAAGTATCTCCTGGCCTTAAAAGGCCAAACAAAGTAACTGTTAAAGCATGTGTTCCTGATATAAATTGTGTCCTAACAAGACTATCTTCACTTTTAAATATTTCCTTATATACTTCTTCTATTTTTTCTCGTCCTAAATCATTATAACCATAACCAGTTGTTCCTTCAAAACAAGCTTCACTTACACTAGCTTTCTGAAATGCTTCAAGAACTTTATTACTATTTACTTCGCAAATATCATCAACCTTTTTAAACTCAT
>CATKYP010000216.1 GCA_949840855.1 uncultured Bacilli bacterium
AAGCTTATGCAAAAGCATCGCTTCCGAATTAATATTTTTTTCGACTTATTGGGTATCACATCATTGACAACTACACAGATGTAGTAGACTTATTGTTTAAATTTGTAGACTTATTGTTTAAATATTTCTTTTAGTGGAATTGCTAACTCTTGAAACTCATTAAAACACTTTTTTGCTTTTTCTATCTCAATTTTATTTAATATTACATACCCTCTAGAAGTTCCATCACTGGGTAGATCGAGTAATAATGCATAATCATCTGTTCCGATTAAACCATTATTAATGGTATTTAATAAATAGTTTCTTTTATCTTTTAATATTTTTGAATCAACAAACTTTGATTGAATTTTATTACTTGCAAGATATCTTTTTATGTATGTATTTTCTTTAAATTTAGTATAATCACTCCTATTGAATATGAAAATTCTTTCTATTTCTACTCCTCTATTTGCAGCAACAAAATTACTTTGAATAAATTTTCTTTCTGCTGGATCTTCATTCCATTCGTTTTCCATCATAGTAGATATGATCCACATTTTGATCCTTTTTTTGCCATATTTTACTTTATATATAAATGTTTGTCAATGATTTTATTGCCTTTTATATATTTATTTTATCATATTAATAAATTGATTAAGAGATGTAGAATCGTATATTGGATATCTTGGTATTTTATATTTATCAACTGACCTTGTTGCTTTTTCATTCCCTCCAATAAATGCTAGTTTAAATCCAACTTCTTTGACACTTTCAATTGCTGAATTATTATAAGCATAGAATGGGAAACAAAATGCTGTACTTTTACCTAATATATCTATTGATTTTTTTAAATCTGTAAGTACTTGCTCTTTAGTAGAACATAATAGTTGAGCTCCTCTTGATTCTGTGCTACATAGGTTTCCTGTATGCATATCGAATGTATGACTTTCTACATCTAAATGGTCTGAAATATAGTTATTTTTATCCCACCATCCAGCTATTAGAAATAAAGTGGCATACATATCATATTCTTCTAATATTGGTATTAATTTATTTCCATTATGTTTTCCTGTTCCTAAAGCTCCATCGTCTATTGTTAATAGTACACTTCTTGCTGGAAGATCTATTTCACCATACATCCAAGCTCTGAATTCTTCTATTTTAAGAGTTCTATAACCATTATCTTTTAAAAATTGCAACTGCTCTCTAAATTTTTTTGTATCTAAGCATATGTTTTCATTACAACCTTCTCCAAGTGATGAATCATAAAAGAAATGATAGTTTATAACAGCAATGCTTGTTGCTTTAGAATCTATATTAGGAAGCCCCTTTGTATTTACGGTAACTGGTTCAATTATTTTTTCACCATTGCATATCTTTTTAAAATCGTCTAGGTTTGTTGAAGACTTTATAATATATCTATTTAAATTTTCTAAGTTGCTTTCTTTATTTGTTGTCGAATTGTTATTTGTAAATTTTATACCTGAATCGGTTGTAAGTATAATATCAAAATTATAGTTTTTGATATTATTTAATATTTCTTCGTTTTCTTTATCATAAGTTAGGACAATGGCTTTATCTTTTAACCTTATATTTGATTTTAACCATTCTTTATATGTTGAAAAATCAATAGTGTAATATCCTTCATTTTTTAAATAATCTAACTGTTCTTTTAACTTATCAGTACTTGTATTACTATAGTCGATAATACTTATGTGGTTAGCTTCATTTTCTTTAGTATTTTCTTTATCTATTATTTCTATTGTTTCATCTTTCTTAATAGCATAAATATTATTTAAATAACTTACATAATAATTATTATCATCTACATATTGGATTGGCAATTCATAAGACTTATTTATCTCTATGTATTTATTATTTGATATAAATTTTGTAGTTTTTTTTGTTTTTATATTTTTGTTAAATACTAAATAATTATTTGGCATTTCATTTTTATTTCCATTTTTATTTTTGCTAATATCTTTATAATATACGTAATAATCTTCATCTTTTACTTTGAAGTATTGTTGATTTGTATTTTTGATAGTTACTTTTTCAAGAGTTAAATCAAAATTTTTAGATATTTTACCATATTTTATATATTTACCTTTAGATTTTTTGTATATTTTCCCTTCTTTATTAGTAGTTACATAAGTATTATAATGAGATTTGATGTTTTTTAGATAGTTTTTTTTACTGAGATCTTTATATATAAAAATAGTTCCACTAAATAATATCAAAATAAAACAAATAATAATACTAATTATAATTCC
>CATKYP010000217.1 GCA_949840855.1 uncultured Bacilli bacterium
TCTATTATCGAATAGAATTTTCTTCTTTCTTTATATTAACTACTATAAATTATTTTTGAGATGTTATTTTTACTTACACATTTAATATGACTTTCATATGTATAGGTATTAGTGACACTATTAAATTTTATAATAATATTTGGTATACCTTCTATTTTTGTACTTTTGTCATTATATGGTTCGATGTATCCTGTATCTATTAAGGTTTGCATAGTAATATTAAAGTTCGACGGAAAAGTACCTCCACTACTTTCTATTATATCTGGACTTTCTTTTTGAATGTAGCTTTTGGCTGCTATAACAAGGGACTTTTCATAATATTTACAGCTACTTGCTTTATTAGATGATAGAGCATTTCTAATTGATGGATAAGCAAGAATTGATACTAATGCCATTATAGCAACTGTTGCTATTAATTCTATTAATGTAAAACCTTTATCATCCATATTAAGTATCAATCCTTTCCTATTATCTAAGGGATATATAATAATCAAAATATCTTTTAAATTATTTTTTTTAATTATAACACGAAACAAATTAGTTTAAAATACATAAATTACAGTAGGTGATAAATCGTGAAAAATAAACATCCCATATATTGTAGATGCAATTATTGCAAACAAAAAAGAAGATCTTCTCTCTTGTATCTTGGTCTTATTTTTGCATTTTTAATAATTGTATTTTATCAAGCTGTTATTCTCATTTTTATTACAACTAGAATAAATGCTATTATATTATTTAGTCTTTTCTGTATTATAGCGACCCTTGTATTTTTCCTCTTGTTTTAAGATAAACTCTCTACTAACATCTAAGTATTTATTAAACTCATAAACTAGTCTACAATTATTAAAATTATTATCACTAAATTTTAGTTTATTAGGAATAATAAGCTCTATAAAAAATAATAATTCTTCTTCCTTAGTATATTTAAATCTATGCTGATAAATTTGATATAAATTATCCATATCTAATTCTTGATAATGTTTTTTATAAAAATTTATAAAATCATATATAGGACTATTATACTCTGCATAATCAAAGTTTATTAATTTAGAATCTTTTCCATCTATAAAATGGTCTAGACTTAAATGATTATGTATTAAACTTATTCTCGTTTTTCTGTTAGTCGAAACAATTTTATACCATTCTTCTAGTAAAAATTTACTGTAATTTAGTGTATTATATACTTTGTCTATATTTCTTAATAATAGATATTCTGCTGGACTATTGTAAACGTGTTTCATAAATACTTCTTCTAAGTCATTATAGTAGTTATATAAATATTCTATTTGAGCATTTTTATCTTCATATATTTCTTTTATTTTATCTAAATTTGTATTTTTATATGAAGTTGTTCTATTGTGAAGGTCACTAATTATATACATTAAGTCTTTTGCCTTTTCATCTTCATCAATTTCTACTTCTTTTATGTAAGAGTATATTTCATAATCATCTTCTAAATCGTTTTCTGGATATAGGAAAAAGGAAAAGTCTCTTGATAGTAAATAGTCATATAATTTATCTTTATCACATCTTTTTTTACTTTTAATTACATATTTACTATCATTTGTATGTAAAATACAAGCCTTATTCATATATGTATACTTATAAGGCCTTATATTATACTTATCTAAAGTTTTCTTAAAATCATTCATTATTTTTTGTTGGAATAATTACTTTTGAATTTAATTCTATAGTGCTTAAATCATTATACATTTCTAAGTCTTCCTTTTTTATTTTATACTTATCCATTACTTTTTCAAGAGAATCGTTTTCTCTCATTATATATACAGAATATGTGGTAAAGGTATCACTCTCATCTCCTAAACTTGCAAATAGTGAATTTACCTTTAAAGTTTTTTTGTTTTCTTTCATAACTAGTTCCTCTTTTTCCACAGAAGTTTCATTCTCATCTATTTCTTCCCTTTTTGCTTCATTCATAACCTCTTTTATTTGTTCTTTTTCCACAGTTCCTATGGTTTTTTCATTTTTTTCTTCTTTTGTTTCAGTGGTTTTGGTAGGTTCTTTTATTGGCAAGTCTTCTTCTTCTGATTCCAATTCTCCGTCACAATCTCTGTCATCATTTTTGTTTAATTCTTCTTTTTCTATATTTCTTGCTTTTTCTTCAATTTCAGCAAGATTTATATCTACTGCGTCCTCTTTTTTTATAGTTTCACTTTCTAAAACTTGTTCTTCTCTATTTAATTCTTCTATTTTTATTTCTTCATTTTCACTGATATTTAC
>CATKYP010000218.1 GCA_949840855.1 uncultured Bacilli bacterium
TTATCTTTTAATATACTATCAATATATTGATAATTACTGTTTACTTTTAATACTTTTTTTGAATCGTTTTTAGTAATTACAAGAGAAGCATTTTTATTAAAGCTTTTTTGATTTTTATAATACTTTATAAATTCTTTGATAATTTCGTCTTTATTATTTTCTGTTACAATTACATTTTGAACTTTGTTTAAATAAATTGTTTTAGGTGAATGGTTTGTTATCTTTTTAAAAGCCTTTTCTAAGTTTTCATTGCTACTTTGTCTATATTTGTATACGTATGAGACTCCATCCTCTTTTTTTGTTGGAATTATTTCTTGCATAGTAACATTATATTTGTTATCGTTTTTAGAAATAGTAATACTGCTAATAATAGATAAACTATTTAATTCTTTATATTTTATACATCCAGTACAAAATATTATTAATAAAACTAATAATGCCTTTTTTAATCTCATCTGAAATGACCTCTTTTCAAATTGTCTGTAATTAATGGGTTTCTATATTTTTCACCTTTATTTTCACTTTTTATAATATTGTCTTTAAATTCAGTTTTAATAAATGGAATAAAGGGTGCTAGATAGTGTCTTCCAAAACATTTAAGAGTTGATAAGCGAATAAATAAAATTATAGTACCAATTATTATACCCCAAAGACCTAAAAGTCCTGCTAAGAAAAGCATAATAAATCTCCACCATCTAATAGCACTTACAAGTTCAATTGAGTTAAATACTAAACCTGATATTGCTGATATTGCAACTACTATTATCATAATGGGAGAAATTATTCCTGCGCTTACTGCTGCATCTCCTAGAATCAGTCCTCCTAGAATAGAGACAGCACTTCCTGATGTTGATGACATTCTAATGTCACTTTCTCTAAGTATTTCGAAACTTATCATCATAAATATAGCTTCTATAATAGCAGGAAAAGGTACTGATTCTCTTTGAGCTTTTAAAGAGAGGAGAACATCTAAGCTTATAAGATCGTGATTGTGAGTTGTTACCATTATATATAGTGCTGGTATAAAAATAGCTGTAAGAAAAGCAATTAATCTAATAATTCTAATAAATGTAATATTAATTGGTTTTTGATAGTAATCATCAACTGTATGAAAAAAATCAATAAAAAAATTAGGCATAATTAAAACATATGGACTCATATCTACAATAATTGCTGCTTTTCCTTCAAGAAGAGCCATACAAACTTTATCAGGACGTTCTGTTGACATTATAGTTGGAAAGAAGCTGGAATTTTTAGATTCAAGATTTTCTTTTAGATATGTAGAATCTATAATACCATCTATATCAATTGTTGAAAGTTTAAGTTTGATTTGTTCAATAAGAGTATCATCTACTATTCCTTTTATATATAAAATACCAACTTTAGTGTCAGTTGTTCTACCAATGTTTAAACTCATACATTGTAGTTTTGTCGATTTAATACGTCTCCTAATTAGTCCCAGATTAGTATTAAAATTTTCTGAAAATGCATCCTTTGAGCCTTTAACACTTAATTCATTTTCTGCTGTAGCAATACCTCTATCAAGTGTTGCTTTCATTTCAATTGCATATATGTTTTTACTAATTATTATAAAAAAGCCATTATTTACATATGAAAAAATTTCATCTTTCTTTATTTCTAGAATGTTACAATCTGGTAAAACGTTTAATAGATTATTAAAATCTTTTCTCTTTAATGTCGTTATTCTCTCTAATATAAATTCGTTACAATCAACTGATGAAGTTAATACTTCATTGAATAAAATGATAACACATCTTTTATCAATTATTAGTTCTCTATATATATAGTCTTTACTATGACCAATTTCTTTTTTTAGTGTTTCAATATTCATAGTTAATCCTCCATTATAAGTATTTCCAAAAGTTGAAAAGTTATGTATAATAAGTTTGGTGGTAATATGAACATACGTATTAAAAAACTGGATGATTTTGGACGTGGAATTTGTTTTATTAATGATAAAATAACTTTTATTCCTAACAGTTTAGAAGATGAAGTTATTGAATATAAAATTATAAAAGAAAAAAAGAAATACAATGACGGAAAAGCTTTAAGAATATTTAATGTTAGCAATGATAGAATAAGACCAATTTGTCTACATTATTTAAAGTGTGGAGGTTGTCATTTAGAACATATGTCTTTGATAAAAGAGAATAATTTTAAGGTTGAAAAAGTTAAAAGTATACTTAGTAAGTTTGCAAAAATAGAAATTGATAGTTTAAACAT
>CATKYP010000219.1 GCA_949840855.1 uncultured Bacilli bacterium
TTGTTATAACCATTTATAAATATATCATCACACTCATCAAATAATAAATAGTCGTTATTATTAACTTTTAAAATATGTGGTTTCACATAGGCAATATTAGTGTTTTTAAGACTTATAATACTACCATTAGTTAATTCGTACTTAACATTAGCAAATCTACATACTACATCCACTTTCTTTCTTAAATACCCACTTATCATAAGTTCTTTAGTTTCTATTGTCATATTTATCACTCTCACTTTCTTTTCAAACAACAAAAAACTAACTATTTCTAGTTAGCAATTTATTACTCTCAAACTAAAAGTTCGAGTTTCCTATCTATATGGTGTCCCAGAAGGGATTCGAACCCCTGACTCTCGCCTTAGAAGGGCGATGCTCTATCCAGCTGAGCTACTGAGACATTTTTCTATTATATAATAAGCATTAGTTAAATAACTGATTTAACAATATTATTCTACAATAAAAAAAGACTCTTGACAAGTCTTTTTTTATTCTTTTTTAGTTTCTTGTATAAGTATAAGCTGATCCTGATGTTGTTTGCACAACTGCTTCTACAACAAATCCATTGTTATCAGTTGTATCTTGCAAGTTATTATCTTGAGTAATATATTCATCTACTTCATCGACACTAATTATAGGAAGATCATTCTTCTTATCATCTGTACTCCATTTATTTTCTTCTTCTTGAATATTGTCTATTGCATTATTTATAGCATCATCTATAGCATCATTTATACTTTGATCTTCATCAATCTTATCATCTTCAATAATTTCTCCTACAAATATAGGATTTTTAATTGTTATATCGCTATTTTGATCCTCTTTATAATTTATCAATTTATCTTCATGTTCTTTTTTTGGAGTTGAGATTTTTTCTTTTTCCACAGTAACTATTGTGCCTTCCTTGATTTCAGCTTTTACTATAGGTTTATTATTTTCCTTTTTGTCACTGTTTGAATTACTATTTTTATCATTATTATTATTAGAGCTAACTTGTTCTGTGGTTTTTTCTGTAGCTTGTTCTTTTTGTTCTTTATGTTCTTTATTTTCATTTTCTTCTGTAGAGTCTGAGAATTTAGTATTATTCTTATATTCCTTTAGTTTACTTAAATCTCTTGCATCTTCTGATATAAAGTAAGCTCCTTTTCCATCTAAATATTCTGCTATTTTACTTTCCATAGTAACATAACTTGGACCATTATCAATTAAATCATTCATAGCCATACTAGCTGTAACATAAGAATTGTGCTTTATACTAATATCTTTAAAGTACTTTCCTACTACTTCATCTACAATTCCATCAATATATTTCATTTCCTTTTTGCTTAATGAATTTGAAAGCTCAATATCGAAGCTTTTTATATAGTCAGCATACTCTTTTATAAATGCATGATAAGGTTTTACACCATTATAACTATTGTTTTTCATATTAGGTAATAGTTCCCTTATCTTATCATTCATTTCTTCTAATAATTTAGCTTTATCCTTAACATTTTTTGAAGATCTTATATATTGTGGTTGCTCATCTAAACTCAAATACATTTCTTTAGCTTCATCATTCATCAAAAATTCTTTATATGCTTTTTCAGCTTGAAGTACGTGAAATAAAGAATCTTGTTTTAATGCTTTTTTAAAATCTTCAAGCATTTTTTCTGGTTTAAGTAAAGTTTTTCCATAGGCTTTATTAATTTTGTCTATAGAAAAATTCTTACCTACTAAGTGCATTGCATTAGCTTCTTCTATAGTATGAGAATATTTTATATCTTTTTTATCATTAGCAAGTAACATATTAGTTGTCTTTAAGTATTCATATGAAGGTTTAAATAAATTATATCTATCTTTATTTTTTTCTCTGCATTCACTAAATAATTGATTTATAGTATAATTTCCATAATCGATAGAATCATCATTTTCTTCTATATAACGAGCAAACTTGTTATTATTAACATCTTCATCTTTTCCTGAATTATTATCGGTAGTATAATCTTTATCATTTGAAAAGAATGAATTTATAAAGTTTATACCTTTTTTTATACCAGAGTAAGCTAAAAATCCTACTGTTACAATTATGGCTAGACCAAAAAATTTATTTTTCTTACTTTTCTTTTTGCTCTTTTTCTTCTTTTTTGCTTTTTTATTTTTTATTTTATTTATTATAGATTTTATAGGATGTCTTTTAGCTTTTTTTATTTTATTTTTTCTTTTTTTAATATTATCTTTATCTGATTTATT
>CATKYP010000220.1 GCA_949840855.1 uncultured Bacilli bacterium
GATTTAGAATATATGGAGTATGAGCAGCTTATTGATGATTTTAAAGTTGATAAAAGAGCATTTTTTGTAACGTGCGCTGATTATGTTACTACAGATGATGGTACTGGTATTGTTCATATTGCTCCTGCATTTGGAGAAGATGATAATAAGGTTGGAAAAAAATATGATTTACCTTATTTAAATCCAATAGGTGATGATGGTAAATATCTAGATGGTAGATGGAAAGGCATGTTTGTTTTTGATGCTGATATTGAAGTTATAAAGTATTTGAAGGAAAATGGTAAATTATTTAAAAAACAAAAAATTACTCATCAGTATCCGCATTGTTGGAGATGCCATACTCCTCTTATATATTATTCAAAGCCAAGTTTTTATATTGAAACTACTAAACTTAAGGATAAGATAATTGAAGCTAATAAAAATGTTAATTGGCATCCATCTTTTGTAGGTGAAAAGCGTTTTGGAAACTGGTTAGAGAATATGAAGGATTGGGCTATTTCTAGAAATCGTTATTGGGGTACTCCGCTTCCCCTTTGGAGATGTGATTGTGGCAATGAGGAAATGATAGGGTCAAGAAAAGAACTTGTTGAAAAATCTATTGAAGAAATTGATGATAGTATTGATCTTCATCGTCCTTATGTAGATGATATTCATATTAAATGCTCTAAATGTGGTAAAAGTATGAAAAGAGTAGAAGATGTTATTGATTGTTGGTTTGATTCTGGCTCTATGCCTTTTGCTCAATACCATTATCCATTTGAAAATAAAGAGTTATGGGAAGAACAGTATCCAGCTGATTTTATTGCTGAGGGAATAGATCAAACTCGTGGTTGGTTTTATACTCTTCTTGTAATAGGAGTATTTGTAACAGGAAAGTCACCTTATAAAAATGTGTTAGTAAATGATTTATTACTTGATAAATTTGGTAAAAAAATGTCTAAATCTAAAGGAAATATAGTTGAGCCATTTTCTACTATTTCGGAGTATGGTGCTGATACTGTAAGATTTTATCTTCCTTATGTTTCTCCTGTTTGGACACCACTTCGTTTTGATACAGAGGGAATGAAAGAGATTTATTCTAAATATATATCAACATTTAAAAATGCTTATTCTTTTTTTCAGATGTATGCTAATGCTGATTCAATTGATCCTAGGGAATATAGTGTTTCTGTTAATGAAAGGGAGCTTATTGATAAGTGGTTACTTTCAAAATTAAATAAGCTTGTTAAAACTGTAATAGAAGGATATGAGGAGTATGATTTAAATAAAGTTGTACATGCAATTGTTCCATTTTTGAATGATGATTTATCAAATTGGTATATTAGAAGTAATAGGAGACGTTTTTGGGATAGTGAATTAACACTTTCTAAAAAGTCAGTTTATTTAACAACTTATGAAGTACTTGTAACCTTATCTAAGTTAGTTGCTCCAATAACTCCATTTATTGCTGAAGAGATTTACACTAATTTAACTGGAGAAGAATCAGTTCATTTAGCCGATTTTCCAAATGTTGATGAGGCACTTATCAATGAAAATATTGAAGCAAAAATGGATTTAGTAAGAGATATTTGTAGTTTAGGAAGAGATGCTCGTGAGAAAACTAATATTAAAGTACGTCAACCAATTCAAGAAATTGTACTTGATAGTTTTATTAGAGATAAGATAGGTAATTTAGACTCAATTATTAAAGAGGAGTTGAATGTTAAAGATATTATATATAAAGATGATATGACTGATTATTTAACTTATTCATTAAAACCAAACTTTAAAGTACTTGGAAAAGAGCTAGGTGCAAAAATCAAAGATTTGCAAAACACTTTACATAATTTGTCTAGTAGGGAGGCATTTCTGGTTGATCGTGAACCACTTACAATAAAACTTTGTGGAGAAGACTTTACACTTGATAGTGTTAATACTATAACATCAATAGATGTTAAGGAAGGATATACTGCTAGTGCTAATCAAGAAATATGTGTTGTGTTAAATACTACATTATCTGAAGAATTGGTATTGGAAGGTCTTGCAAGAGAGATGGTACGTACAATTCAGAGTATTAGAAAGGATAAAGATTTTATCATAACAGATCATATAAAAGTATTTTATCAAGGAGATAGTGATATTGATAAGATGTTTGAATTGTACAAAGATTATATTATGGGCGAAGTTTTAGCAGAAGAGGTATTAAAGAAAGATATAAAATGTGAGGAATATGATATAAATAGCCATAAA
>CATKYP010000221.1 GCA_949840855.1 uncultured Bacilli bacterium
TACAAATATAGTCGACTATATTTGTACATTCTGCATATAGCCAACTATACGACAAATATGGTATAATGATATAAAAGATTATTTTATGGAAAAAGAATTCCAAAAAACAATAAAAGAAAACCTATAAAAATAAAAGTAAATACTCCTAATATTATCTTAGCAGGTTTTTTTAGTTTTATTTTCTTTTTAGTCATTATTAACCTCCGTATTATTTAATACTAGTATATCATATTTATGATATACTAGTAAAAGAAAAAAGGTGATTTAAATGAGCAAAGATTTTAAATACAGTTTAGATAATAAAAGATATCACACACTTAACTATTTTTATAAAGAAAAATTTGGGTGTAAAGTTTTTAAAGTTAGTCTAAATGCTGGTCTTAGTTGTCCTAATATCGATGGCAAAGTTGGCTATGGAGGATGCATATATTGTTCAAAATCAGGTAGTGGGGAATATGCTGGAAATAAGGAAGAAAGCTTGACAAACCAATTTAATTCAGTTAAAAATATATTAAATAAGAAATGGCCTAAAGCTAAATATATAGGATACTTTCAAGCAAGAACAAATACTTATGCACCTGTTGATAAACTAAAAGATATGTATGAAGAAATATTAAAAATCGATAATGTTATAGGACTTAACATTGCCACAAGAAGTGATGCAATAACAGAAGAATGTCTTAAATACTTAGAAGAACTAAACAAAAAAACCTTCCTTACTATTGAGTTAGGTCTTCAAACAACAAACGAAAAAACAACACATCTAATAAACAGATGTCATACTCTAAATAATTTTGATGAGATGGTAAAGAAATTAAGGAAAAGAAATATTAATGTAGTAGTACATATAATTAATGGTCTACCATATGAAACTAAAGAGGATATGCTAAATACAATAAAATATATAAATTCTCTAGATATTCAAGGAATAAAAATACATATGTTAAGTATAACTAAAGATACAGCTCTAGCAAAAATATATGAAAAAGAAAAATTCCACATTCTTACAAAAGAAGAATATATTGACATAGTAATAAATCAGTTAGAACTACTAAGACCAGAAATAGTTATAAATAGAATTACAGGAGACCCTAAAAAGGAGGATTTAATAGAACCCTTATGGTTAATAAAAAAGTTTACAGTATTAAATGATATCGATAAGGAGATGGTATTACGAAACACATATCAAGGAAAGAATCTATAGTAGAACACGAAATAGAACCATTTTTTACTAAGGACTCCAAAATTTTAATATTAGGAAGCATTCCAAGTGTAAAATCAAGAGAAGATAAATTTTATTATGCTCACAAACAAAATAAATTCTGGCATATATTAAGTTCTATTTATGAAGAAGATATCCCTGTTACCATAGATGAAAAAAAGATATTCTTAGTAAAGCATAATATTGCTTTATGGGATGTTATTAAATCTTGCACTATAACAGGCTCAAGTGATTCTTCAATAAAAAATGTAATACCAAATGATATTAATTCTATACTAAAAGAAACTAAAATCAAAAAAATATTTACAACTGGCAAAACAGCTTATAACTTATATAATAAATATATCTATGAAAAGACAAAAATAGAAGCAATATATTTGCCAAGTACATCCCCAGCTAATGCTTCTATACCATTTGAAAATCTCTTAACAGAATATCTAAAAATAAAAGAAGATTAATCTTTTTTTATCATAATCTTCTCTGAATTTTCTAACTCCTCATTATTTTCAGTAATCATAAACTTACTAATTCTATCTTTATACCTTTCAAGAAAATCTTCATAAACAAGTTTTCTTGCTTCAAAAATATCTCTATTATAAGAATTCTTTGCTTTTATAAACAACTCACCAAAAATATTAGCTAATACCAAATCAGAAACGGAATCAAACCAAACATCAATAACAAGATATCTTAACAGATCTTTTAACTCACTGTCATCATAACTTTTTATTTGAGAAAAATCCTCTGCCATTCTAAGTATTTCATCTTTTCTAATAGAATCATATAGCATATCTATCTCTTCATCATTCATATCATAATCCCTAGCCGCTATTACTTTAGTATTAACGAATGACGAAGGATAAAGCCTGTAATCATCTTCAAATAACATAGTTTCAAGGCTATTAGTTAAAAATATCATATCATACTTAACTCTAACCAATTGTTTTTTAACAAATAAATTATCCTCTTCTTCATTATCAGACTTTAACAGCAAA
>CATKYP010000222.1 GCA_949840855.1 uncultured Bacilli bacterium
AAAGAATAGTAGATACTTAAGCCTTTATTAGAAAAAAGAAACTAATGAAGGAGAAGTAATAAATGAAAGAAAGAAAAATAAGAAAATATATAATACTAATATTACTAATGTTAGTAATATTAGTAAGTGGAACAACATATGCCTTGTTTACAAAGATAGTAAATACAAGAAGAGTAATAACAATAAAGTCAGGTAAAAGGTATATTGGAATATATGGAGAAGATAAAGAAAACTTAGGTGTAGGAGAGAAAGTAACAGTAACTATAAGACTAACATCAGACCTATTAGGAGACTATAAAGGAAAGATAAACGTAACTACTAATGAACCTATTTCAAAGGTAGATAAATGTATATCAGACTTAGGAGAAGCGGGAAAAGATACAAGTGGAGCGAATTCTCCAGAATTAGTAGGAGATATGATCCCAGTAGCATACAATGAATGTACAAATTCTTGGGTTAAGGCTGATGCAGATAATGGCTGGTATAACTATGATGCTCAAGTATGGGCTAATGCGGTTACGATAGCAAATAGTACTAAAAGGGAGCAGTACAAGGCTGCGAGTGTAGGTGCAGAAATACCAATAGATGATATGAATACAATGATGGTATGGATACCAAGATATTCATATACTCTAGGAATACTTATGGATATAAAATAGGAGGAGCAAGTGAACCTAGTAACGAAACTCCAGGAGCATTTGATATCAAGTTTGTAGATAAGAATACAACAGAAATGGGAGCAGGAAAATATACAGGGGATACTCCAGTAGAATATTTTACACCTTCATCATTTTGTTGGGGAGATACGTGTGATAATGAAGCAACAAGGAAAGATGCAGGAAATATAGAATTATTTGGAATTTGGGTGGCTAAGTTTAAACTTTCTATATTCGAGCAAAAATTAGAATCGATGCCTTCTACATCAACAACCTTGTATAGAAGATCAACTAATATTTATTATAATCCTTCTAGTTATTTTACAAAAATTCAGGAACAATTTAATGGTAATAATGGTGAGACAAATTATGGACTTAATGGGAACTATGATGCACATATGATAAAGAATACAGAATGGGGTGCTTTTACATATTTAAGTCAGAGCAAATATGGAAAGTATGGAAATAACAATTATCCTAGTGGTAGTCAGAAGAAAATATATATAAATAGTAACTTATCAGCTAAAACTGGTTGTAGTGCATGGATTAATCCTTCTCCTACTGCTACTACTGGTTGCGATTATACTTATGAATACAAATATAAAGATCAATTATTTGGTATTGGAGCAAGTACCACAGGAACAATATATGGTATTTATGATACGTCTACAATTGTTAGTGAATTTGTTATGGCAAATTATAATAATTATTCAGGAAAATTAAATCAGTATTCCTATAATTCGGGATTTAGTGGATTATTAAGTGATGGTAGTATAAAAGAAGATGGAGTAGCTTGGCCAAATAGAAGATATTATAATTTATATACTGCAAGTGCTGGTATAAAAGGAGATGCTACAGATTTAGGTAGAGATATATACTCTTCTTATACCGATTTTGAATTTCCTACAGTGATTATCCTTGGATTGTAAGAGGAAATTCTGGTTTTAGTAGAGGTTCTACTATTTTTGCTATTTTTAGGAATGCTGGTTATATTGATAGAAATGGTAATGGTGGCATGGGTTCTTCTAGATTTATTATAGTAGCATTGTGATTATGAAGTCATTATAAAAAGTGAACATAAAAAAGTTCACTTTTTTATATCATATATAGACCTTTTTGGTTATTTGTAACATTACTTGCATAAATATTATTTTTTTCTTTTAAAATGTTTTCTATGTTTGTTAATCGTTTTTCAATAAACTCTAATTCTCTTTCAATTTGTTCTAGGCTTCTTTTAAGTTCGTTACTTGGTGAATAACTATTACTGTCCATATATGGCATGATATTTGGCATTTGATATGGCGTATTATTCATCTTTTCTACCTCTTTCTTTTTATTATATGTATTTATTTAAAATATGTGTTATTATAATAATGGTGAAGTTTATGAGACTTAGGAATTTAAAAAACAAAGAAAAAATTATTAATAGTTCTTCTTATATTGTTGATAATCCTGCTGATTATAGATCTAGATTTAATGAGTTATTTGGAAATGATAATCCGATATATATTGAAATTGGTATGGGTAAAGGTAAATTTATTGTTGAAA
>CATKYP010000223.1 GCA_949840855.1 uncultured Bacilli bacterium
TTTCCATTTTCATCTACTGTTGCTACATTTGGATTATTACTTGTCCAGCTTAGCTTTTTATTTCCTGCATTTGGTGGTTCTACTGTTGCTGTTACTGTTGTTGTTCCCCCTGTTATTAGTTCTACTTTGTTTACATTTAGTGTGATATTTGTAGCTTCTGGTTTTTCTACTGTTATTGTGGCTGTTGCTGTACGACCATTTACTGTTGTTACTGTGACTTTAGCTTCTCCGTCTCCTACTCCTGTTACTAGTCCTGTTGAGTCTACTCGTACTACATTTTCATTACTTGTTTTCCACGTTACTCTTTTATCACTTGCTGTTGGTGGGGTTATTGTCTCATTTAGTTTTATTGTTTCTCCTATTTTTATTGTAGCTTTTACTTTATCTAAACTTATTCCATCTTCATAATTTATACTTGTATCTTTTCCATATACATTTACTCTTATTGTAAAACGTTTTGCTTCACTTGTTAATTCATAGTCTTTACTTAACCACATTCTTAGTTTGTAATAGTATATTACTGATGTTGTTGTATTTCCTACATCTAGTCTCATCTCTCCTGTTTTAGCTCCAAAGTCATCATCTTGGATCATTGGGATATATCCACTTGGTACACTTACTTCTTTATATGGTCCATTTGGATTTGTTGATTTTTCTAAATATATTCTTACGTCATCATTTGTTAATGTTGAGTTCATATCTTTTTCTGCTGTTACTTCGTAGGCTATATTATGTTGGCCTCTTATATTTATTGTTACTGTGAAATCAAATATTTGGCCTGGATCACTTAGTTGTTTTCCTACTTCGTCTTCCATTGGTAGTGCATTTTCTAAGGATATTTTATTACTTCCTTCTGTGTATAGCATTGTTACTGTTGCTAGACTTACTTTATTTATTGTTGTTCCTTCTTTGGCATATTTAAATGCTGCATAACTTACTCCTACTACTATTACTATTAATAATAGTAAGCTTGCTATCATTATTGTTATCTTCTTTTTGTTCTGTTCCATTTCTTACACTCCTCACTGCTAGTATCTTCTTTTTTTTACTTTTTATTCTTAATATACAGATATTATTATGATACTATATACTTATGATATCATAATAATATTATAGTGTAAATATCGAAAAGATTATTATTTTGATATTATATTTCTTGAGGTGATTTAGTTGGAAAATAAGATTGCTACATTAATAAGGATAGACGAAAAACTTTACGAAGAAATAAAATATTATTCTGTAAAAGAAAATAGAAGTATAAATAAACAAATCGAATATATTCTTAAACGATATGTAGAAGATCAAGAAAGAAAAGAGGAATCTATACTTTCAGAGCTATCAGTTTAATATTATTAACATAGGATAATTACGAATCTATCAATCCTATATTATTTAAAAATCTTTTCCAAAAATAAATGGAAAGATTTTTAATTTACAGACTAATTTAATTAATTATGATAATATTAGATTATAAAAAAAGACTGATGATATAATAATCCCAAAATATTTATTACCATAGTTAGGTAACTTTACACAACATTTTTTATACTATCACATACTAATATTAAAAAGCAGTATATCTATTTTGAATATCTGCTTTGCTAACAACTCTAATAAACTATTCTTTGAAAAGACCATGTAACTTTTCTCTATCACTGTCATTAATATTATCCATAACCCATTCATTATCTTCCTTAGTCAAGGTGAAGATTATATCATACTTCTTTCTATCAGAAACTTTTTGCAATTCCTCTATTTTATAATTCATATATTTATTTTCATCTAAGCTATTATCTTTATCCATAAATTCTTCTTTATTATTTTTATAATATTGCTCACTCTTTGAAAGTGAAGAATTATAATCATATACTTCTATTTCTACTGTTACATTTGCATTATCATCCTCTATACTTTCATCTTTTATTTTATATGACAAATTTTGATATTGTTTTTTCATCAAGGCAACATAGTCTTTTTTTTGATCTTCTTTCATCGTATTATCATTTGAAATGACCTTATCAAGCTGTGACATTACTTCACTATCTAAATTTTGATATTTACTCATAAAATCTTCTACTTTTTTTGTTGGTGTATTTTCTGATGTAGTACATCCTACTAATAATAAAATTATGGTTATACACAAAATAATCTTTTTCATATTTATTTCCTCCATTTATATAATGAATTAAAGTCTAA
>CATKYP010000224.1 GCA_949840855.1 uncultured Bacilli bacterium
TATAAATATATGTGAAGATCTGTATTTTACACTTTTGTTTTTACTAAGATCAAATAAAATTTTTTGGTTTAAAGAACCTCTATATAATTATACTCAGAGAGTGGATAGTATTTCACACTCATTTAGCAACTTAATTGATGAAAATAATAATTGGAAATACGTTACGGTAATAAGTAAAATCCAAGAAAAATTTCATAAGTATCCAGTAGCAGAGAAGTATATATATAGAACATTGATTAGTTATGAAATTGATGGAATTATAACATTGTTATCTCATCCAGATAATTATCTAACTTTAAAAAAGCTAAGGTATCAGTTAAGAAAAGAAATCCCCAAGATTTTTCTAAAACAAAACATCTCATTTTTTCAGTCAATAGTTGCTGTGTCACTTGCATTTGTACCAATAGCAATTTTAAGAAAAATAAAACAAAAAATTAAGGACTAAATAATGATAAAAAAGAGATTTATAACTGATATATTATCGACAGCCGCTAGTAATTTATTAGTAGTTATTAGTGGCCTTTTTTCTGGATTTATTATTCCCAAAATGCTTGGAGTAACACAATATGGGCATTATAAACTTTTTTCTTTGTATGATTCATACGCTCCTTTATTACATTTGGGATTTGTAGATGGGGTATTACTATTATTAGCTGGCAAGAGCTATGTTGACTTAAAAAAATCGAAGATCAGATCATATACTTTTTTCTTTTTTCTTATGGAGTGTGTTATCTCTTTACTACTAATAATGATTGGTATCTTTGCTTTTGATAATTATTTGAAGTTATTATTAATATTCCTTTCTTTAGACATACTTGCGCTGAATATCACATCCTATTATCAAGCTATTTCACAAGGGACGATGAGATTTAAGGAGTTATCTATTAGAAAAATACTACTATCAATATTAAAAATAATATTGGTTGTTTTTTTAATCCTGATATATCACTTTAAGATAGTACCAAGCGTTACTGCGAATATGTATATTTTTGGACTTGTAGCTATAGATATTTCACTAACGTTTTGGTATGTTTATACTTATCGCGACTTAACATTTGGAGAAAGAGTACCCTTGGTCACGATTACTTCTGAATTAGTTCAATTGTTCAAGAATGGTTTTGTTTTAACAATATCCTTTCAAGTCGCAAATGTTATCGTTCTGTTAGATCAGCAATTTATTTCTATTTTCTTTAGCAACAGGGCATATAGTTTATATGCTTTTGCTTATAATATCATTAGTTTAGGTTTAACAGTTATTGGAGCTGTTTCTTTGGTCTTACTACCAACTTTACGAAAATTAGATGTTAAAAAAATTGTGCAAAATTTTTCACAAAGCTTAAGTTACATGACAATTATCGCTTCTCTTTTACTAAGTGGATATTTTGTGATTAAAATTATTATCATAAAGGTATTGCCTATTTATAATGAGTCATTAGAAATTTTAAGCGTTTCTTTTCCATGCCTACTTTTAATTAGCTGTATAGATATTATAATTTTTACTTACTATAAAGCTTTAAATAAGCATAAATATTATTTTATGTTAAGTTGTTTTGTACTGGTTGTATCTATAGCTGTTGATTATTTTACATGCATTCTATTTAAATCAACAGTTGCTATGGCAGCTGCCACTGTAATAATTATGACTTTTTGGTATCTTATAAGTGAAATGTATTTTGTTTTTGTACATAAAGTACGTTGGCTTAAGAACTTTATATATTTAATTATGAGTATGTGTATATTTTATGTTATAGAATATTTGAACTATAATTATTTTATGTCTTTTATGCTATACTTATCAGTTCAATGTTTAGTTATATTTTGCTTTTATAGGCATGAATTAAAGTTACTGAAACATAAATAGAAAAATTTAATTACCAAATTTAATAATCTACCTATTGTTAGAGTAAACTTGATATGTACTAAATCATATTTAGTTGATAAAGTTTTGTGATATATAATGTTTAAGAATATTATTGTTACCAAGGAGCCGGTTTTAACTTTGTTCACTATGATGTTAACCATCACCCGGAAGTTGAACGTAAGCAGTCAATAACAGTACGAATTGAAAAAATCAGGATCATGAGCTATCGAAAAGTAACGTGTACCCCCAGAGTTGGAAATCAACTCTGGGGGTATTTTATATGACCAAAATTAGCGTTAAAACTAAACTT
>CATKYP010000225.1 GCA_949840855.1 uncultured Bacilli bacterium
AAGAGGTGGTTCTAATGATGAGTTTATTAGAATATGCAAAAGATGTTGGGTTATCAGTTGAAGAAGTAAAGATTTTATGTGACAATTTATCTATAGAATATGATTCTGAAAATTATCTATTAAGTGATACAGAAATTACTATTTTAGATAATTTAGTAGAAGAGAATAAAAATAGTACTGATGAAGTTAATGAAGCAGATGAAGAATTAATAAATGATGAAGAGACTTATGATAAAGCACTTGAAATGGCAGAGCAAGGCAATTTTGATTTAGATAGTAATGTTAGTTTTGAAAAAGTTAAATCAAAACAAAAAAGAGCAGCTGATATGAAAAAAAGTTTTCAGGCTGAAAGAAAAAAAATGTATAAAAATCGTGAAAAATTAAAGAGTAATGAACAAAAAGTTAAAGACGATGTAATTCTTTATAAAGAAGGAATGACTGTGCTTGAGATTGCTGATATTTTAAATGAGCCTATTACTAATATTATAAAGAAATTAATTGGCCTTGGTATTATGGCTAATCAGAATCAGAGTATTGATTTTGAAACTACAGAAGTTTTAGTTAGTGATTATAATAAAACTTTAAAAAAGGAGGAAACAGCTGATATATCAAATTTTGAAAATTATGAGATAGAAGATAAAGAAGAAGATTTACAAAGTCGACCTGCGATAGTAACTATTATGGGACATGTAGATCATGGGAAAACTACATTGCTTGATTATATTAGAAGAAGTCATGTGGCAAGTGGCGAAGCTGGTGGTATTACACAAGCAATAGGTGCCTATTCTGTGGAATATAATGATAAAAATATAACATTTATAGATACTCCAGGACATGAAGCTTTTACTCAAATGAGAGCACGCGGAGCTTCAATTACTGATATTGTTATTATAATTGTAGCAGCAGATGATGGAGTTATGCCTCAAACTAAAGAAGCTATAGATCATGCTAAGGCTGCTAATGTTCCTATAATTGTAGCAATTAACAAGATTGATAAACCTGAAGCTAATATTGATAAAGTAATGGCAGGACTAGTAGAAGCTGGACTTACTCCAGAAGAATGGGGTGGAGATGTAATTGTTAATAAAATTTCCGCATCTACTGGAGATGGAGTTAACGAATTGTTAGATAGTATCTTATTAGTATCTGAGATGAATGAGTATAAGGCAAATAAAAATCGCTATGCAACAGGAGCAGTTATTGAAGCTCGTCAAGATAAGCAAGTAGGAAGTATTGTCAGTCTTATAATTCAAAACGGTACTTTGAGATTAGGAGATCCTCTTGTTGTTGGTTCTATATATGGAAAAGTTAGAACTTTAAAAAATGATAAGGGAGAAAATATAGTAGAAGCTCTTCCATCAACTCCAGTTGAAGTAACAGGTTTATCATCACTTCCTTCGGCAGGCGATAAGTTTATGGCCTTTGAATCAGAAAAAGAAGCAAAAAGTATTGCAGCAGAGAGAGCACTTAGAAATAAAGCTAAGGATACTAATAAATCTGGAATGAGTTTAGATGATTTATTTGGCCAAATTCAGGACGGAATTAAAGAAATTAATATTGTATTAAAAGCGGATGTTAATGGTAGTTGTGAAGCTGTAAAATCTTCTTTAGAAAAGATTGATATTGAAGGAGTTAAACTTTCTGTAATACGTGCTGGAGTTGGTGCTATAACAGAGAGTGATATAGTTCTTGCAAAAGCATCTAATGCATTAGTAATTGGATTTAATGTTCGAGCAAATAATAAAACACTTGAGATAGCTAAAGAAAATGGAATAGAAATAAAAACTTACAATATTATATATAAAGTTGTTGAAGACATAGAAAGTGCAATGAAGGGGATGCTTGAACCTGTATATGATGAAAAAATAATTGGCAAACTTGAAATTAGACAAATATTTAAGTTCTCCAAAATTGGGCTAATAGCAGGTTGTCATGTACTTGATGGATTGATAAAGAATAATAGTAAAGCTAGAATTATTAGAGATGATATTGTAGTCTATGATGGTAAGATTAAATCTTTACAACATGAAAAGGATCAAGTCAAAGAAGTAAAAAAAGATATGGATTGTGGTCTTACACTTGAATCTTGTAATGATTATAAGGAAAAAGATATCATTGAAGTATATGAACTTGTTGAAGTAGAGAGATAAAAATATT
>CATKYP010000226.1 GCA_949840855.1 uncultured Bacilli bacterium
GCTATATTTATGAATAATTTTTTTAGATATATTAGATGTTATAAAAGAAAAGGATTCTGCTAAGTGGTTTTTATCAAGATTACCTGTTAAAAATAATTTATCAAGTATTTTAAATTGATTTTTTGTTATAACTATATTATTCTTTTTAAATAACCAATTATTATTAATAGTATTATGTAAATTTTCTAAATCTTTTATAAGATCTTCTTCTTGAAGACCAATAGATAAAATGATTCCTTTTTTTAGAAGATTAACTTCATGTTTTATCTTTGCTCTATAAACTAAATTATTATTTTTTTTAGTAGAAAGATCAAATTTTTTAACTAAACTAATTTTTATTTCATTTTTTCTTGTTGACATATAGTAGTTTTGTTCATCATTTAATATCTCGTTAAAAAGTGATGTTGTTTCTTCTTTTGATAAGTTACTGTTATCAATAAATAAATTATATAATCTATTTATTTCTTTTTCATAATGTTTTTTCTTATCAACTCTTTTAGTTGCTATTACTATATCTAAAACAATATTTTCTATTCTTTCCTTTTTTTTCTTTATAACTTTAAATTTATGTAATAAGTATCGATTTATATTGTCTGCTGAATAAAATCTATTATCCATCTTTTCAGTGTCATATCTTATAGATAAGATTCCATCAATTATTTTGTCTAATATTATAGAATACTTCTTTTGAATAGCAATACTTTCATCATCATTATTATAATTAATAGTATCTATAAGTTTTGTCTTATAGTAATACATAAATATCCCCCCCTATTCGTATTTTTTTATATTAATGAACATTATTAAATCTATAGTTTATATCATCTTTATTGTCTAATTCGATAATTTTATTAAATACTCTTTTTGAATTATTATGATCTAAATTATAAAAGGATTTTTCTATTTTTTCTTTAAAATTTTCCTTATCTGATATATACATTAATAGTGGTTTATAACGAATCCATCCTATAGTTGCTTTAAAAAAACGTTCTTCTATTGAAGTTCCTAATATATTAGTATCTGTTTTTTCTAATATATTTGGATATTTAGATTTCATTATATCTGTATACATTAAGAAACCATCGTGAAAGTGATAAGTTGGAACCTTTAGAACTTTACTGTTTTCTAATCTTGTGGCAAAAAAAGTATCCTCTCCTCTTGCATTTTTAGGATTATAAAAAGCTGGTATCTTATCGATATGTTGTAAATTTATGCAAAGAGTTGAACCAGATACCCATTTACCACAACCTTGCATTTTCAATTCATATGTATCTTTTTCTTTGGCAATTTCTTTATTTGCGTATGTTACTCCATTATTATTTTTCATTTTTGATTTTATCGATTCCCAATAAATAATATCATTACTTACAGCTTCTATAAAGTTTTTAAACTCTTTTTCTACTTTTTCTTCATTAATATTTATATATGGAATTGGTGATATATAACCACAATGATATCCTATTGTTATATCTGCATTATCAATATTTTTTAAATGAGTATTAATATTATTTTGTTCTTTCCAAATTATTTTCCTATTTTCCATTATGTTTGCTATAGGATATTCATCATCATCCCAAAATAATAAATATTCTATATTAGCTTGATAAGCAAAATACATTAGTGTATTTCTTCCTCTTGCATGACCATTTCCTAAAAACATATCTATCTCTTTAGATTCTAAATTTGTTTTTGTTTTAATATTATTCTTTTCTTCTTCGATATCTTCTGGAGTGATATATCTTATGTTAATATTCATGTAAACTTATGGTATTATTTTATAGAAGTCTTGCCTAGAGGCTTTTGTATAATCTAGATCATATAATATAAAAATTGTAATATTGACATTCTTTTCTAGTTTATTTACCTGTTTTAACATACTCTTATAATAATTATTAATTATATTGCAAACATTAGGTCTGCCTGTTACAAAACCAATTCCTAATTCTATCTTTTCTCTCATATTGTACTCCATTTAATTCTTATAACCAAAAATTATATAATCATTTTTTATGTTCTGTATTTTATCATAGAATTATAGAAAAGTAAATGTTTGTTTTTGCGTATGCTATAATATTGTTTTTTTACTGAACTGTAAAAGTAAATGCAACCCCAAAAAGACAATATAGTTGCAGTAACTTCTACAAATTAAAAAGTTGC
>CATKYP010000227.1 GCA_949840855.1 uncultured Bacilli bacterium
CCATAATTTTTTAATCTAAAACAACGCATACATATATCATTTTCAATATTAGTTGTGTACCCTTCCTTGGAAATATTTTCGTCTTGTAATTCTATGCCACAACCTAAACATTTTTTACTCATAGTATTTACCTCTTTCAAATAAGTTCCTTTTTTGGTACTTATTAATAAGTCTGTTTTCTATTATCCTATTTATTTTAGTAATTTTCAAGTCTTTTTCGTGAAGAGCATCTACAAGTATAGTTTTTATTCCAAATTTTGTTCCTGATAGAATATCTGTCATAAACTGATCCCCTATCATTACCATTTCAGTCTTTTTTAAATCATATTTTTTCTTTATTCTTTTTAGACCTTTAGTAGAAGGTTTTAAAGCAAAACTTACTATATCAATATCAAGAGCTTTACTATAAGGTTCTGCTCTTTTTTTATTACTGTTAGTTATTATTGCAATTATAAAATCTTTTTTTAGTTTAGAGATCGTTTCTAAAAGCGTTTTAGAGCACTCTTTTTCTTCAAGAGAGGCTAAAGTATTATCAAGATCAAAAATTAAGCATTTTATACCTTCTTTTTTTAATTTTTCATAGTTAATTTCTTTTATATTTCTGTAATACATAGTAGGTATAATCATAAATATCACCTGTACTATATTATATATCAGTTCATATAGTTTTGCTAGTACTTAATATTTCCTTATTTATATATGATAAGATAAACGAAATATTTACAATTTATTTATATGTCTAAAAAGTCCAATAAAAAAGCTTTATGAGATCTTTTATTCATAATAGCTAATTTATTATAGTACAAATATACCTACCAAGAAACAAGAGTAAATCTAGTAGTATTATCTTTTTCGATACCTGCCGAGCTAGAATTATAATTAAAAACTCCCATTCCCTCCTTATGCATTTTACCTTGAGAATCACCACCTCGTCTAAGCCAAGTAAGAGTACCTGTTGCAAAACTACTCGGTCTTCCATAAAATCCCATAGTGCCATCTGCATTTATTGCATCACCTTTAATACCAATTGAATTTATATCTGAATACAAATTCAAATACTTCTTATCAGGAAACTTAATAAAACCTGAATGACCTGCATTACAACAACCAGTACTATCAATACTTCCCATAACATTATCCCAGGCTACCCCCCTGAAACATCATATATTCCATATACTGTTCCAGTTGTACTTGCTCCCCATTCCTTCTATCCCTGAATTATATTCATAATCACAACTAAATGACCTAGATGTGTAAGGACTTCCACCACTACAACCAGTTATATATCTATCACTATTATTCATATATATTTCCTTATTTACTCCTTCATAATTTTTATTACCATACTTTCCATATTTGCTTTGTGAGAGATAGGCAAATGCCCCCCATTCTGTATTTTTTATTACGTGAACATCATGATTTCCATTAAACCCGTAATTTAAAATACCATTTTCTTCATTTATAAGAAACTGAATTCGACCAAAAAATAGTTTTAATTGAGTGCTTATCAAACTTCCCCTATTTGGAAGAGAAGTTATATATGTTATATTTCCTAAATTATCTTGTGTTCCATTAATCTCAAACTTAGCCACCCATATTCCAGATAACTCAATATTTCCTGAATCTTTTCTCGTTGCTTCATCATCACAAGTATCTCCCCAACAAAATGATGATGGTGTAAAATATTCTACTGGAGTATCTCCTGTATATTTTCCTGCTCCCATTTCTGTTGTGTTTTTATCTACAAATTTAATATCAAATGCTCCTGGGATTTTTAGGCTTGGATCATCTGCTCCTTCTATCTTATATCCATAAGTATTTCCTAAAGTATATGAATATCTTGGCACCCATACCATCATCGTATTCATATCATCTATTGGTATTTCTGTACCAGCACTAGCACTAACATATTGTGCTCTCTTTGTTTGATCTTTTATTGTTACTGCATTGGCCCAATTTTGTTTCTCATAATTATACCATTCTTTTGAAATATCCTCTTTCTCCCAATTTTTAGTACTCTCGTTGTACACTACTGGGATCATATCTCCTACTAATTCTGGTGGATTTGCTCCACTTTCATCTTGATAAATCTTACTTATTGGTTCATTAGTAGTTACTTTTATCTTTCCTTTATAGTC
>CATKYP010000228.1 GCA_949840855.1 uncultured Bacilli bacterium
TACTACAAAATATGAATTTTTCAAGGTACTATAGGAATAGGGGCAAATTTATTTATGGTTTTGACCCCAACATCATTATTATATAACTATGTTAATTATTTAAGTAATATTAGTAAAGTTAAATATAGTTCTTTTATTGAACTATATAATGATGAAAATGTTATTGAAAATATTATTTCTAAAAAAATGGATATCCCACTTTTAGAGAATAATTTAAATACTTTTTTTTCAGACCAATCCATCATTTATATTCTTGTAAAAGAATGGTTAAATAAATATTCTTTAGATCAGAATGATGATTTAAAAAAGCCTCTTTTAAAGAAATGGTTGGATCAATATTTTTTAGAAAACTTCTCTATACAATTAAATGCGTTACAAGACTTACGTGAAATGATTTTAGAAGAAATTATGGAAGAATTTTATTCCGTAGAATGTGCCAATAAACCTGATATTTCTGAAGAAAGGTTACAAGATCCAGATTTAAGAAAGTTATATTGTTCTACTTTAGAAAAATGGCAGTCTGAGCAAATTAAATTTAATCGTTTACGTAAAGAGCTTTTAATGGAATGGTTACATACACATTTTCCAGAGTTTCGATTGTATCAAGCTATGAATATATTTTTTAATTATTTGGAAGATACACCTTTCAGAATACTTATTGATGATTTAAAAAAATATGCAGAAAAATGTTTTCTTCCTCAAATACAAGAAAAAATCTGTGAATCATCAAAACCACAATTAAATTACTTAAAATTATTATATTTATTTATTCAAAAAAACTTAAATGATTCTAAAAATAGTACATGGATTTGGGAAGGACAAGAAGAACGAGGCGAAAAAGAATATTGTTATTATTTACACTATAAAGTGGGATTAGAAAAGTTTAATCAATTTCTTTCCAAAAATTCTTATGATACACTTGGAAAAGAAAAATTTGATAAATTAGTAAAAGATAATAACGTATTAAAAATACCGAATGGAAAAGCAAATACTTATAAGCGTAATAAGGTATCCACTTATGTTTTTATAAAAAAAGAATTAGATCTTTTTTCTAAATAATAATATAAAACTAATTTTTCATTATTTCGTATCCTCATAAGATATTCTTTTATCATAGTAAATCTTATGAGGAATTTTTATGTATTACTTTTTATAATTATTTCATTTAATTTCATCTTAATTTATTAAAACTATAATATTAGTTTATAAAATACTCTTAGTTTTTAGAATTTCATATTTCATATTTCGTATTTTTATTTTCAATTCTTTATTTTGCAAGTATATAATAGCTTATCTATATATATCCTAATAGCACATCTATCGTTCTTAATTATATCTTATTCCACTATTTTTTATGGATAAATATTTTGTTTTTGCAATTTGCATTTTCTGATTTGTACTTATATATTCTTAACATCCACTATTGTCATTTTTCTATTTTTGATTTTCTATATACTATATATCATTTTTTCAAAAACGTTTCCTATGCTGTAAGTAAACTATCCATCTATCCAGAAACTATATTTTTTAAAAATGGTTTTTATCGGTTTTCGTAACTTACGTACAAAAATAATATGTACCTATTTTTGATTTTCATGTTCTCATACAAATATACAAGAAATCTATTTTAAGCTGCTTAATCCATTGTCTAAAATCAACAGGATTGCAAATCCGTTTTTACATCTAAAATTATTCTTGTTAAGTGTACCATTTTTGAAGTTTTTCACAGAGAAGATTTTGAATATAGGAAAACTATATTCATTATTCATATGTAAAGTAGGATATATTTTTTTATTTCTACAATTACATATATGTAAATCCATGAAATAATTTTATCTAAAGAAGTGGGAGTTTCTTAAAAAATTCGGTATTTGGGTTCTCACTTAGAAAGGTATGATTTTTTGCATTACTATATTAGGATATTTTTATTGATTATTTTGATTACTTTTTTCAGGAAGTATTTTTACTGATATTGGATAAAAGACTTTCATTTAACAAAGAAAAAATGTGTGACAAAAAATTTACAATATAAGTAGCTAAATCTAGGGGTAATTAGGTTACATTAGTTAAAAAATAAGAAATTAAAAAATATGTTTTTCGTAACCTGTTAATAAAATATATTT
>CATKYP010000229.1 GCA_949840855.1 uncultured Bacilli bacterium
AAAATAAGATTTTTAAATTTTTGGGTAGCTTCCTTTTCTGCTATTAGTATTTTAATAATTATGGATGATTTTATAACTATTTGGTTAGGCAAGGAGTATATTTTAGCTCATTTTATATTAATTGTATTAGTATTTAATTATTTTCAAAAGTCTATGCGTAATAGTTATGTTGTATTTAAAGAGTCAGCAGGTATTTTTTATGAAGATAGGTTTGTTCCTTTAATTGAGGCTGTTACTAATATAGTTGCTAGTTATATATTACTTAAAGTATTTGGTTTTGCTGGAGTATTTATGGGAACTATTATTAGTGGTCTTACTTTATGGTGTTATAGTTATCCTAAATATGTATATAAAGGTCTATTTAATAGAAATTATATTTCTTATTTTAAAGAAACTTGTGGTTATATTTTGTTTTTCATAGTTCTTGCTAGTGGAAGTTATTACTTGTCTCTATTTATTAATTTTGATAATATATATATACAGTTAATGATTAAGATTATTTTATGTTTAACTATCCCTAATTTTGTAGTGGCCATAATTTTTTGTAAAACAGATAATTTTAAGTATTATATAGATTTAATTAAGAAGTATTTGAGAAAAGTAGATAGGGAGAATTTATGAAAATAGCAGTAGCAGGTACGGGATATGTTGGTCTTTCTAATTCTATATTATTAGCACAAAATAATGAGGTTGTTTGTTATGATATAGTAGAAGAAAAAATTAATATGATAAATAATAAAATATCACCGATCGATGATAAAGAAATAAGAGAATATTTGAAAAGTAAGCCTTTGAATTTAAAAGCGACTCTTAATTACAAGGAGGCTTTTATAGGGGCTCATTATATAATTATTAGTACTCCTACTAATTATGATGATGTGTTAAATTATTTTGATACTTCTAGTGTTGAAGATATTATTAAGAAGGTAATAGATTTAGATATCGATACAGTAATTGTTGTTAAATCTACTATTCCAGTTGGTTTTGTGGAAAGTATGAAGAAAAAGTATAATATTCAAAATATTATGTTTTCACCAGAGTTTTTAAGAGAAGGAAGTGCTTTGTATGATAATTTATATCCTTCTAGAATTATTGTGGGAGAAAAAAGTGAGAGAGCTCAAGTTTTTGCTAATCTATTAAAAGAGGGAGCACTAAAAAAAGATATACCTATCAAATTTATGAATTCTACTGAAGCTGAAGCTGTAAAGTTATTTGCTAATACTTTTCTAGCTCTTAGAGTAGCTTATTTTAATGAACTTGATACTTATGCTGAGATAAAAGGTCTTAATACTAAAGATATAATTGATGGAGTATCGTTAGATCCAAGAATAGGAGATTATTATAATAATCCTTCATTTGGATATGGAGGGTATTGTCTCCCAAAAGATACTAAACAGTTATTAGCTAATTATAAAGATGTGCCAGAAAATATGATAGAAGCAATAGTAAAGGCAAATGATACTAGAAAAAGGCATATTACAGATATGATACTTTTAAAAAATCCAAGTATTGTTGGTGTTTATAGACTTACAATGAAAGCTAATTCAGATAATTTTAGATCAAGTGCAATACAAGGTATTATTACTAATTTAAGAGAAAAAGATATTAACGTGGTAATTTATGAACCAACTTTTAAGGGTGATACATTTGAAGGATATAAGGTTATTTCTAGTTTAGAAGAGTTTAAAAATACTTGTGATGTTATTATTGCTAATAGAATGGAAGATGCTCTTTTTGATGTATATGATAAAATATATACAAGGGATTTGTATACAAGAGATTAGTTTGAGAACACTGATTTTTTTAATTAATAATTGACTAATAAGATTAATTTTTCTATACTATTTAGTAATTAGGTGGGGTCTTTATGAAAGAAAAATTTTGTGCTATTTTAATGAATAAATATATTGTGAGTACTAAAATAATTATATATGTACCAGATATGTTAATTGAAGGAGAATTTTGTGCTGATTGCTTTATTGATGAAGCAGGAAAAGAGTATTTAAGAGCTGAAGATATTGAAAATATATATGATAGTATTGATAAACCAGTTACATTTGCAATTAGTATGAGTGAATTAATAGAAAAATATAATGGCGATAAGAAAAAGTATTTTGAAA
>CATKYP010000230.1 GCA_949840855.1 uncultured Bacilli bacterium
AAAAAATGGATAAAGAAAAAGATAAAAATAAAATAATATTATCCGCAGTAAGTCTTTTAGTTTTGGTAGTAGTTGTAATATGAGTAAGTTATGCAGCATTTAGTTTTGCACAAACAGGAAGTAAAGAAAATGTAATAAAAACAGGAACTATTACAATGACATATAATGAAGGATCTAATCAGATAAGTATAAATAATGCATTACCAATGGAAGATACTTTAGGAAAATTATTAACTGATACAGATCAGGTATTTGACTTTACTATAAGTATAAATATAATAGGAAATGCGACAATATCGTATGAAGTAACAGCAGAAAAGGATGATACTTCAACATTAGGAAATAATGATGTAAGAATATATTTAGAGAAGTCAACAGATGCTACTAATTATAGTGCAGTAAAAGAACCAAGTGGATATATACCATTAGGAAGTAAAAATGAATTTGATGCAAGTGCAAATGAGATGAGACTAGATGTAGGAAGTACAACAAGTACAGTAACATATTATTATAAGTTAAGAATGTGGGTATCAAAAAATTATGAAGTGACAAATGAGTCAAGGTTCTTTACGATAAAAGTAAATGCCTATGGAAGTGATAATACTTCAGTAGAGAGTAAACCAGAGGAGGCCTCTGGAGCAGCAGAATTAATAAAAAAAGCAAACTCAAAAGAAATAGCAAATTACTCTGATGGTAATACAGCACAAATGTATGTATTTGAACAACCAAAAACAGAACAAGTTTCAGCTTTAACACCAACATCTTTAAAAGGAAAAAATTCAATAATTAGAAAAATAGATAATGAATTTGAACAACCATCACAGACTTGACTGAAGGACCACTTAAAGATTATAGATATATAGGAAATAACCCAGCAAACTATGTAGAATTCAATAATGAAGTATGGAGAATAATAGGTGTATTTGATGTTAAAAGATCAAGTGATAGTCCATATCAAAAAAGGATAAAGATAATAAGAGATTCAGGAATAGGAGAGCTAGCAATGGCTGCTAATGATGATAGAACACATTGGACAGAATCAAATGATGAAATAAAGGATTGGACAAATTCTACTTTGAACTTTTGGTTACAAACAGACTATTATGTTAAAATAGGTGATTATTTAGAAACTGGTTTAACAGAAAAATCAAGAATGATGATAGATACAGCAGAATGGTACTTGGGAAGACCTCCAACTAGTCTTACAAATGAATTACAATCTTTAGGAGCTTCAGATTACTATGTATATGAAAGAAGTTCAAATGCCTATAACAATAACATTCGAATGTTTGGTGATGTAGGATTAATATATGCAAGTGATTATGGTTATACCTTTGGAAAAAATGTTAGTAATGGAATATGTTATAGTCAAATGCTCTTTTGTAGGGAAGAAGAACCAAAGCTTAGTTGGATATACAACAGTAATAACACAATTGAATCTAATAATTCTCCTAGTGATACTTGGACTATTAGTTCTCTTACTGAGCAGAAAGATCAAACAGAGCAACTATATAGACCACTTGTGATAGGATCTAGGGGTGATGTATATCCAATTTATTCAGAAAAAACTGCCAATGTACGTCCTGTAGTGTATTTAGCAAATAAGATTAAAATAACCTCTGGAGATGGTACTAAAAATAATCCATATAAATTATCTTTATAAATAAAGACATGATATACTATAATAAAAAGATAAACTGATTTAGACTTTGGATTTAAAGTTATATATATGCAAGAAAGATTAGTTAATAATTTACTTTCTTTTACCTTTTATACAAGATGATGATATCATTATCTTGTTTTTAATTGACGAAAATGCTAAAATAAATCAATAAAATAATTATTAATCATATTTGTGTTATTTATTATTATCTAGTCTAAAAAGTTAATTTTGTAACTTCAATATTCCCCAAGCAAAAAATTCATCTCAGCAAAGCAATTTTTTTCTAGAGGAACGAATTGAGGGACAAATAATTTGGCTAATATTAATCATAATAAGATTAAGGAGTCTAACTATTAAAAGTCAATAGTTTTTCGAAAAAAATGAAATATGGAAAAGAATCCCACGCCAAAAAACTTCAAAAACTATAATTTTTAAAATTTTTGAAGTTAGA
>CATKYP010000231.1 GCA_949840855.1 uncultured Bacilli bacterium
AGAATTATTTTATCAAGTAGCATTAGAATTAAAACATAATCCAACTCAATCAATGAGTAATGAAAGTCAAACAAAAACTGTTGAAGAAGAATCGTTTAATTCAGAAGTAGGAATGGTCATAGGACAAAAAAGGAAATTTTTAAATTTATTTAAGAAATCATTTTAATTTTTATACTATAAAACTACTGAAAGTTAATAAATCAGTAGTTTTCTTTTCAACAATTATCATTTAATTTGAAATATACTATTTTAAAGCCCTAATGATAAAGTAATGGATTTATGTCAAGTTTTTAGACACAGTTTTCTGTCCATTTTTAAGTTGCCGCATTTAAATTTATTCCAATTCCTCCATCAAAATAGGTACCCAGTAATTTATCTAGGATAGAATGCCAATCAAATTAATAATTTGATTGCCTTAAGTATTAAGATAAATTACCGCCTTTTTTGATGGATTTTCTCGGCATAAAATTAAATACTAGACTAGTGCTAAACTTGCTATGTAGTTATTATATTTTTCATTTGGTGTGATATAACCGATTGTACTGTGAATTCTTTGATTGTTATACCAACTTTCAATAAATTCAAATATAGCTAGTTTGGCTTCATTAAATGTCTCATAATTATTAATATTTACTTCTTCTTTTTTTAATATGGCATTGAAGCTCTCCATACTTGCATTATCATAAGGATATCCCTTTTTACTATATGAATGTCTTATTTTTAAATCTTCAAGTAATTTCTCAAAATCTTTTGATGTATATTGACTACCTCTATCCGAATGAAATATTCCATCTTTGTTTAACTTTCTATTTATCGTAGCTTTATTAAAAGCATCAATTACTAGGTCATCCGTCATATTAAGACCATAACTCCAACCGACCACTTTTAAATCAAACAAATCCATTACAATAGCTATATAAGTCCAACCAATTTCTTTGGTATATATATAAGTGATATCTCCAACCCATTTTTTTGCTAGGTTTGTCTGCAAAGAAGTCTTGTTCTAAAAGATTTGGATATTCTTTTGTATTATCAGTTTTAGAATTACCTGAGTGATTAAACTTCTTGACTGTTATACTTCTAAGGAATAAAATTTTCATTCTTCTTGCAACTCTTTTTTGACTAACAATTATTCCTTTAACTTTTAGTACTTTAGTTATCTTAGGTGAACCATACCTACCTTTAGATTCATCATATATCTTTTTGATTTCAACATCTAGTTTTTGATTAGCTATTTTATAACTGTTAGTTTGATGATTTTGATGGTAGTAATAAACTGAATGATGAATACCCAAACATTTACACATTAATCTGATATCATATTTATCTTTGTTATCATTGATAAATTTTATTTTATCTTCTGTTCTTTTGAGAATATGGCTACTGCTTTTTTTAGGATTTCATTCTCCAACTGAACTTGTTGTAACTCTTTTTTTAGTTTTAGTATTTCATCATTATTGGTAATCTCACCTGTAGTAGTAGTTATTGTTTGGTATTTATTAATCCAATTTCTTATATTAGTGTGACCAACGCCATATTCTCTTGATAAGTCAGCTATACTTTTTCCTGATTCATACAGATTAACTATTGTTTTTTTAAATTCTTCATCATATTGTTTATATTGTTTTGTCATAGACACTTCCCCTTCCTTTTTGGTATAGTATTATATCATATTGGACAGAATTTCGTGTCTATATATCTATACTAGCACCACTCTAACACTCCATTTAGAGTTAATAGTTTCTTTAATATAAAAATTTCTTTTAGGTTCTTCTTCTATTTTTAATATTTCTAAATAATGCGACTAGCTTAATTGCGACGACACTGTTGTCGCAATTGGAAAATAAATATATAATTTTCTCATTCTCTCTAAATTTCTTTTAGAAAAGCCTTTACCAAATTCATCAGTTAATTTTTGTGATAGTTTTTCTAAAACGGCATCACCGTAACTTGCTCTTTCATCACCTTGTTGTATTTCCATAATTGCCTTGCCAATATTCCAATATAAACTAAGCATTTCGGTATTTACAGCACTATATACTTTATTTCTACTACTAATTACTAGTTCTTTTATATTATCAAATATATTATTAATTTCATTATC
>CATKYP010000232.1 GCA_949840855.1 uncultured Bacilli bacterium
TGTTAAAGTCTCCGACTGATTTTTCCCATAATAAACGACAATTTTAAATGTAACTTTATTATTTTTATTTTTTAATAAAATATTATCCTCTTTATTTACTAAAACATCTACTTCATATACATAAAATATGTCAGGCTTCTTTCTAGCATCAATTGATCTTCTATTTATACTTAACTTCTTTATATCAGAAATTCTAATTTTTAAAAGGTGTGCTACTTTTTTAAATAATTCCTCTTCTTGATTTTTCAAAACATTGATTTCTATTTGCCTTATTCTAATCACTAAACATCATCTCCTGCAAGTATTCCACTTATAAATGATAATGTTAAATTATAACCACCACAATCACCATCTATATCAATAATTTCACCTGTAAAATACAAATTTTTAACAATTAATGACTCCATTGTATTTAAATCAATTTCTGTTAGACTAACTCCACCAGTAGTAGTTTGAGCTCTCTCAAAAGAATTAGTACTAATAACATTTACTCTAAATTCAACAAACATTTTAGCCAGAATATTTTTTTCTTTGGAATTTAACTGATTCCATCTTTTAGTATTAGAAATAGATGCTTGCTTGACTAGTACATTTATTAGTTTATAGTTTAACAAAGTATCAAGTAGTTCTGTTATATTTCTATTAGGTAATAACAAATGTCTATTATCCATAAACTCTATAAAATCATCTCTAGTTCGCACAAAACCTTTTAAAAAGTTAATTACCACTTCTTCTTTTCTGTTCATATAAAGACCACGAGAAACTATACCACTCAACTGCATAACACATATTCCACTAAGACCATAATTTGTTAGTAAAATCTCCCCATTTTCTTCTTTTATATACTTATCATTTTCATATAACTTAATATTAGCATTAACTCTAATACCAGACCAGTTATTTAAAAAATTACCAGATGTATTTAACTGAACAAGAGAAGGAAGCGGTTTGATTATAGTATGATTAAACTTTTCTATAATATGATAAAAATTACCATCACTTCCAGTTTTTGGAGCTGAACAACCACCAACTGATATAATAACTTTATTAGCTTCATATATATCTTTATTAGTTTTTAGCTGAAATTTATCTCCTCTTTTAAAAATATCTTCTACTAAACAATCAGTAATTATCTTTACCCCTTTCTCTTTAGCTGTTAAAAGTAGAGAATTTTCTATACTAATTGCTTGATTTGAATAGGGATAATAATACCCATCCTTAATAAATGGAATAATACCAATACTTTTATAAAAATCTTTTAATCTATTTAAATTATCTTCATTAATAATACATTTAATAAGATCTTCTCTATTACTATGATAATGTCTTAAATCTTGATCATCATTATAATAATTACATCTACCATTACCCGTAATAAGTAACTTTTTACAGCATTTGCTATTTCTCTCTAAAACTATAACCTCGTTATCATTATTCTTTGCCCTTATTGCTGCCACTATACCTGATGCTCCTCCACCTATTACAATAATCCTCTTCATCTAATCACTTCCGTTAAAACCATTATATCATAATTAGCATTTATATTTAATTTTCACTAGTTAATACTTCTATTATCCTATCTACCTTTTCATTTGAGATTGGACTGCTAGCAGCAACATCGTGCCCTTTTCCATTAAATTTCTCTGCAATCAATCTAACATTTACTCCAGATTTTATACTTCTATATGAAATAGTTCCATAACTTAAAGCAATAAGCATAGCAAAATCCATATCAAAATTATTTTCTCTAAAGTATTCAGCTAAATCATTTCTATACTCATAATCAATAAATACAATACCAGCCTTTAATCCTAAAACTTCTTTATAGTAAACTTTATTTGCATAAGATAATATTTTTTCTTTAACATCTATAATTTTATTATCAATAAGTGTTTCTTCTAACTCATTAAAACTAAACTTATCATCACCATTTTCACTCAGCTTTTTATACATCAAATTAATATAGCAATAACAACCAACAGTATCAAATAATAGAGTTAATTTATGAGGCAATTCATCATTATATTTATTTTTCCATTCCCAAGTATCATATTTTCTAGTTAATTCAGAAAATTCTCTTATAATATTACTCTTTT
>CATKYP010000233.1 GCA_949840855.1 uncultured Bacilli bacterium
ATGGTATTATTAATGTTATAAAAGAAAAGATTTTATTGTATGAACATGTTCTTGCTAAAAATATATCTTTTAGAGAAGGATGGTATGAAGTTTTAACAGATAAGGGTGTTATTAGAGCCAAAAAAGTAGTTGTTTCCACACATTATCCATTTTTTTTATTTCCTACATTTATTCCATTGAAGACATATATAAAAAGAGAGTATGTGTGTGTTGGAGATGTCGGAAATAATCGTGATATAAGTGCTATTAATATTGACGATGAACTTTTTTCTATTAGATATTATAAGAATTATTTAATTTATGTGTCAAATAAAGATAGATTAACTGGAAATACGAATTATTCTAGGTTATTCCAAAGGAGTAAGGATAATTTTAAAACCTTATTTGAAGTAGAACCATCATATACCTTTATAAATCAAGATGTAATGAGTAATGATTCTTTGCCTTTTATTGGTAAAATTAGGAATAATTTATATATTGCAACAGGTTATAATGCCTGGGGAATGACTAATGGTGTTATTGCGAGTAAAGTTATATGTGATTTAGTGATGACTGGAAAAAGTAAATATATGGATTTATTTAATCCTAATAGGAGTAATTTTAATTTGTTTTTGATGTCTTTTATTGGAACTTTTCATTATGCTAAAGCTTATGTTCAATCATTGTGGAAAAAGAATACTCCTCAGTATATAAAAATAGATCATATGTTATACGGTGTCTATGTAGATGATGAAGGAGTAAAACATATAGTAAAGCTTATTTGTCCACATATGAAATGTAATTTAGTTTTTAATGAAGTTGATAAAACTTGGGATTGTCCTTGTCATGGTTCAAGATTTGATTTAGATGGAAATATATTAGAAGGGCCTGCTATTAAGAATATATCTAAAAAACGGCATTAGTAAACTCATCATCAATATCGTGAGTTTAGTTTTTTATACTGAGTTGAATTGCTTTAAAAAAATTAGTATATTTTGAAGATAATTTACCAAAATAATATTGAGGAGGAAAAGCGATGGATGAAAAATTAGAGCTTGTTGTGCATATTCATAAAGATGCTTCAATGGGAGCTTATACAACTAAAATTTTAATGGATGATCTAAAAGATAAAGATAACAAGATAAAAGGTTATGTAGAAGAGGTACATAAAAAATATCAAGAATTTAAAGAAAAGGCTAAAAATATACTTCTTGATAATGATGTAAATCCAGAAGAAGATGGTTTTGTTAGTAAAATGATGTCTTCTATGGGGATAAAAAAAGAGGTTAAAGAAGATAATAGTGATTCTGCAATTAGCGATATGCTTATTCAAGGAATATCAATGGGAGTAATTGAGATGGAGAAGAAGATAAAAGCTTATTCTGATGAATGTGAAAAAGAATTTGTCAAGTTTGCAAAGGATTTTTTAAAATTTCAGCAGAAAGCGATAGATGAATTAAAGAAATATTTATAAGAAAAAGGAGACTTATTTATGAAAGAAAATTACGAACAAGTTCCCAATATTTTAACAGGGAAAGATTTAGACTATTTAAGTGATATGTTTAATTGGAATTATGGAGCATATAAGAGTGCTTATAATGCTTATAATAGTGTAGAAGATAGTGAACTTAAAAATATGTTAGATAAAGCTAGTAATATTTTTCATGGTAATATGAGTAGTATTTTAAAAGTATTAGATAATGGAGGTAGTGATGAATAATCAAGATAATCAAATAAAGAATCCTAAGGTAGAAGTGCCACTAGGTACAAATTTAAACGATAAGGATTATATGAATTCTTTACTTAGTTGTTTAAAAGAAATGGTTAAGAATTATGCTATTAGTTTGACTGAGGCTAGTAATGAGGCTTTATATGAAACATATTTAAAAATGTTTAATGAATATTCAAGTTTACAAAGAGAAGTATTTGAGCTTATGTTTAGAAAAGGCTGGTATGTTCTTGAAAAGGCTGATAATAATAAGATAGATAGTAAATATCAATGTTTAAATCAGGAATTTACTGATCTTAATGTATAGATAATAACTGCAATAAATTGTTGCAGTTATTTATTTTTTTTATCATATATTTATTAGGCG
>CATKYP010000234.1 GCA_949840855.1 uncultured Bacilli bacterium
TATAATTCACCTGCATAATTATAAAATTTGAATTATTATACAAAATTTTTTTAATAAATATTAATTAAGAACTGGCTCCATTCTCCATTAGATTATTAACATTACTAACAGATTGTTCAATAATATTAGGACTATCACTAACACTATTTTGTACTTGCAAAGTAGGAGCCATCATAGTATTACTAACATCACTAGGACTAACTTCAGGAACAGCACTAACAATTTGACTAGCAGAAACTTCTTGTATTGCTCCGCTAAGATTAGCTTCTTGAGATGAAACTCCTCCCCCATTATGCCAAACTTTAACCATATCAACATTCATACTTAAAGGTGGCGGACTAGGTGGAAATACATAAGCATAAATTGGAACTTTAAAAGCGGTTCCAAAAGCAACACAATTTCCAGATTTCAAATTTTTAATTTTCTCCACAATTTCTGAGGAAACATTTGGAACCATTGTTCTTATATAATCTAAATCTCTTGGATGTGACATTCTAAGTATTATAAAATTGGAACATTGTGAAACAACTGTATCAGATAATTCTGATGGTCTTTGTGTAATTAGTCCAAGTATTATTCCATACTTTCTTCCCTCTTTTGTAATACGTTCGAATATATTATAACCCAAAATATTTATATCAGTATCCCTTTGAACATAACGATGAGCTTCTTCAATTACAATATGAAAAGGTACCCCTCCTCTATTCTGACTAGATACAGATTGTTTAAATAAAAGCCTTGAAATAATTTTAGTTAAAGCTTTAGCAAGTCTATCATCAATATAACTAATATTAAAATTAACAATTTGTGCTTTATAACCTGATGCTGAAGTTAATAGCTCACTAATAAATCTTGAAGCATCAATGTAATCTGGATAAGAAAAATATTCTCTATCTGAACTATTATTAATTGAATGAAGTCTAACTAAAAGTACATTAGCTCTATCATAAACTTTATCACTTTTAAGCATTCCTTCACTAATAAGTGCAAATTCCATTGCTTCTTCTAAATTATCCAAAGTATAATATATTGTCTCTTTTGGATTTTCCAGAGTTAATGAGTCATCAATAAAACTACCAATAAAATTCACAACTAGTTCCATCTCTTGCATTTTACCTGTCTTATCTATAAATAAACATTGCTTTAATGTTCTAGTATATCCAGGCTGAACAATTTTACTTTCAAGATTAAGCTCTGTCGTATTAAATTTACTTAGTATTGCTGTTACTTGGTCACGAATTTTAGTAGTATCCATACCACTTAATAATATATCTTGAATAGCACGTGCAATAATATCATTTTTATGTTTTACTACATTAGGACTATTACCAATTAAAACAGGTACTAACTTAAGTGCCTTTTCAATAATAGGTAATTGATTAGCATTATCTACATTTAAAAGAAGTGCTAAATCATCAATATCAAGTAACCAAATAGGTATTCTAATTAGTTGATTAGTTGTATCAGCTAAATTAGTTGTATAAACTTTATAGTTAAGTGCTGAGTTATTCATTCTAATAGAACTAAAAGCATTGGTATACTCTCCATAAGCATCAAACAAAAAGATATTAGCGCCAACTGCTGGATGTGCTGAATTAAAAATTCTTTGAAAAAGACCAGCTACTGTAAAACTTTTTCCGCTCCCACTATTTCCAAGTATAGCAAAATGATTACTAAAAAAGGAATTAACATTTATGTTTATTGGATAATTTTCATATACATTACTAACTCCTAAACTTATCTCATTTTCACTAAGTTTTTGACTACCCAAAATCTTTTCAAGCTCATCTATCTTTATCATTCTAATATTACTTTTAAATGAAGGTTTAAAAGATGCCCCTGGTACAAATCTATCATTATCAATTTCTCCAACTATTTTAGCTTTAATATTAGTTCTTGTAACCCCTTCTACTTCTGCAACTATTTTTTTATTATTATCTTCAAAAATCAAATGAAGTCCAGCTAAATTTGGCTGCTTAGTAATATCAATAGCAAGTTCTATGTTTATAATATTATTTACAACTTCAATAATTTTACCTATCATAAAAACACCCTCTATT
>CATKYP010000235.1 GCA_949840855.1 uncultured Bacilli bacterium
AATATATGTTATACTATATAAAAGTATAGAATAAAAGGAGTGAAATTATGCCTAAGGCTAATAGAAAAGGGAAGACAAAGGAAATAAATGTTCCTAAATTAAGTAAAAAAAAGATGGATGAAATGGAAAGTGACATAAAAACTCTAACTATTTCTTATACATTTTTACTATCTTCTCTTATTATATTTTTATTATCTCTAGAAAGTTTCAAACTAAACCTATTTAATAATAGTGTATCTATAGCAATTTTTATAATGCCTCTAGCTTATTTTTTAGTAGATATGATATTAAAAGAAATAGGCCTAAAACCAGCTAAGATTGCTATTGTTGTATCAACTATAATCTTATTTATAGCAATATTAGTAACAGATAATGTCTTTAATATAGAATTTAATATTTTAAAATATATTGGAACAATACTTGCATATTCTATAAGCCAATTTTTAAACATATCAATTTACTACTATATGTTAGGAAATTATAAAACCCCATTATTTTTTGTATTTCTAAATTTAGTGTTTGCTTTATTAGTTAATAATATGTTTTATATGTTTTTTAATTCAAATATGATATTCAATAATACTTTTTGGGCAGGATATATAGTAGTAATTTGTATTCAAACTCTAATTTGTATGATACTAGCTATTATTCTTAACTTAATAGAACAAGGAATAGAAGTTTAGAGGAATATATGAAACAAGAGAATAATATAGTAAATAAGAGTGAAAACAATAAAAAGAAAATTCCTCTAGGAATAAAAATAGGAATTATAGTATTTTTAATAGGAATAATAATTATTATTGGTGCATATATAATTAACTCTACTATTAACTATAATCCATACACTAAAGAAAATCCAAATCCCAAAAGTATAAAAGATAATTTTACTGTACCAAAGAAGGCAAAATATAATAGAGCATACCATATTTATATGTATGAAGAAGCAAATACTAAAAGATCATATAGCAAGAAAATGTATGACAGCCATAAACTAAAAGATTTAAATATCAAGATGGAAGGTGGGTATGTAACCCAAACAAAATACAAAACAATATTCTCAACTTATATTTATAATCTAAGTGAAAGCAAAAATATAAGCTCTACTATCAATATAAAATTTACTACTTATAATAAAGGTGTAGCAGATGATATAACATATACTATCGATAATTTAGAACCATTAGAATCAAAAAGTATTGAAATAGAAGTAGATAAAAAGGTAATTAATGCATATGATTATGAAATAAGTATAAGTTGAATAAAAAAATAAAATGAACTATTTAGTAGATAGTTCATTTATTTTATATTTCTATACTTTTCTTAAGATATAATAGTAAACTCTATTGAACTATGTTATATAAAAATACTTACTTATTATAGAATTGAAAGTAATACTAATAGAGTATTATGAAACATATGCATAATAATAGACGGAAAGATATTATCCTGCTTATAATCCATACAAGCAAATCCGAAACCAAGAAAGGCATAAGGAAGAAAGTACATATATCCAATAAAGCTATCAGCAGTCGTAATAACGTGTAAAAGACCAAATATAATACCGGAAAAAATAATACACATATATTTATTTTTAAAGGCTTCTAAATATGGTTTTCTAAATACAAGCTCCTCAATAATAGGACCAACAATACCAGCATTTAATATCATTAAATAAGGCATATTATCTATCATTTCCTGAACTATTTTTTCATTACTAGAACCACCTCCTTTAAAAATAAAGGTAAGTAGTAAATTTGTAATAACCATACCTATTAGACCTAAGAAATAATATTTAAAACTAGTATCTAACATTTTCATAGGACTCCTCTTTAAAGAGATGAAATCTTTTTTTAGACTTTTCCTATATATTAACAGTAAAATTATTAATATACATAAATTGGAAAATAAACTTAATAGAATATTTGTAGAATATGAAATACTATTAATATCCATTCTAAATAAAATTATTGGTATATATTCAATTAATTGACCAAAATAAAATAAAAGAAAAATTAATACTAGTTTTATAATAGATTTCTTATCTATTAATTTTTCTTT
>CATKYP010000236.1 GCA_949840855.1 uncultured Bacilli bacterium
CACGACCTCCTTCTTTGATTTGATATTATATCACATCGTTCGAAATTTCGTGTCTATATATCTATACTAACACCAATTCATCCTAAATCTATGATTCTTATCTATTTTATCAAAATCATTATTTGAGATAGTTCTTTCTTCATTTCTTTTAAAACTTACTTCATATTCCTGCAATTCTGCATTTATGATACTATCAATTTGTTTAGTTTGATTTCCTAATGCAAAAATATTATTATCTATTTCTTTTATCTTTGCCATAGTTACATCATATAACATCTTTCTATCATTAGAGTTTTCAATTTTTTCTAATAACATATGCTCATCCATCATTGTTTAACCTCCCTATTATATATAATTATAACATGTCTTTTTGTCCTTAGCAAGTTTGTTATTAAAAAAATAAAAAAATAGTAAGTCAAAATACTATAATTACTATTTTTAAGATTTAATTATTTATATGTTCTATTTTTTTTACTTTAGTCTTAGCAATATTAGACTCTTTACTTACCTCATTATCATCCGAACCCAAGTTTAATTTTTCTTTACTAGCAAACCAATCTTCAGGATCTTCGCTGCCATATTCAATTTTAGTTTTATTAGGAATCACAAAGGGAATAATTTTTCTTGTTGATTCTATATTCATTTTCATTTTACACCTCATATCTGGCCATTTCAATAAATTAGTTAGTCTAAATATGTATATAAAATGTTATAAGACAATTTAATTTATACTTATGATTTAATGGTCTTTAAGTATATTAAAACTCGAACTCTTATGCTTCTAAAAGTTCTAGTTTTTCCTTCAATATGGTGGCTCCAGCGGGAATCGAACCAGCGACACAGGGATTTTCAGTCCCTTGCTCTACCGACTGAGCTATGAAGCCAAATGGCGGTCTCGACGGGACTCGAACCCGCGATCTTCTGCGTGACAGGCAGACGTGTTAACCAGCTGCACCACGAGACCAAATGGTTGCGGGAAGAGGATTTGAACCTCTGACCTTTGGGTTATGAGCCCAACGAGCTACCGAACTGCTCCATCCCGCGATATATATGGCGGAGGAAAAGGGATTCGAACCCCTGCGCCGATTGCTCGACCTCCTGGTTTTCAAGACCAGTCCCTTCAACCAGACTTGGGTATTCCTCCATAAATTTCTTCCCAAGTAACAAAATAATTATAGCATATTACTTTTATTTGTGTCAATGTATTTTTTGCTTTTTTAATTTATGATCATATCTTATAATATGACTATATTTTCCATCCTCAAAAAAACATAATAAAAAAGTAAACTCTAATTAGAAATTTACCTTTAGTTAATAACTTAATTCTTCTTTTTAATAATCAATCTATCACACATCGCTAGAACAGCGGGAAGTAATATTAGTATTAATAGTGATGAACAAAGAGTACCTTCTGATAAGGTCTTACAAATCTTAGCTGCTATTGCTGAAGCGAAGCATCCTACTATTAATGTTACTATAATAAGAATTGATGATGATGTTAAAATAGTATGAATTGATTTATTATAAGAATTTATAATTGATTTTTTTATATTCATGGTCCTTCTATGTTCTAAATAATATGAGGTATAAAGAATTGCATAATCAATAGTTGCTCCCATTAAAATACTTTGAACAATTAATAATGCTATAAAATAGACTGTTCCGCCAGTAAATGATAATATTCCCATAGTCATATATACTGCACATTGTATTAATAAAACTAGTATTATTGGAATAATTATTGATTTAAAAGTAAATGCCACTACCACAAATATGGCAATCATTGTTAATATCGTAATAAAATCAAGCTCATTATTAAATGTTTGACTCATTTCATAAGCCATAGGAGAATTACCAATTATATATGCATTACTTAAATTTCTTTTTTTAAAATCATCTTTAATATCTTTTATAAAATCAAATGTCTTATTAGATTCTAAATCAAGATTAGTATTAAGTACAATTCTTGAGTAACCATTCCCTACTAGTAATTCTTTAGCTTTCCTTATATCCTTCTTTGCCACTTTAATATTTTTTCTTATATCTTTTTCTATAAAA
>CATKYP010000237.1 GCA_949840855.1 uncultured Bacilli bacterium
ATATCATTAAATTCTTTTAATTTACATTTCATAATTCCATAATTGTATATAAGGTTATCTTTTGCTTCTTCAAAAATCACTTTACCTTTATGAATAAAAACAATGTAATCAGCAATTTTTTCTAAATCACTTGTAATATGGCTAGACATTAAAATTGAATTATTTTCTTCCTGAACAAAGTCTAATAATATATCTAAAATATCGTCTCTAACAACAGGATCAAGACCACTTGTTGCTTCATCTAATATTAGTAATTGTGCTTTATGTGATAATGCAACACTTATAGATAATTTCATTTTCATTCCTTTAGAAAACTTTTTAATCTTTTTATTTTTTGGTAAAGAAAAATTTTCTAATAATTCATAAAATTTTTTTTCTTCCCAATTACTATAAATTGCTTTTAATACATTATTTAATTTTTGTGGTGTTAAATCTTCTGGAAAGTTATTGCCATCAAAAACAACTCCGATTTTTTCTCTTATAGCATTACTTATTTTATTCTTTTCACTATCAAGAATAACTACATCTCCAGAATCTCTTTCGATTATATCAAGAATTGAATTAAGTGTTGTACTTTTTCCTGCTCCATTTTCTCCTATTAGTCCAACAATATTTCCCTTTGGAACATTAAATGAAACATTATCCAATATAAAATCATCATATTTTTTTGTTATGTTTGTTAGTTTTAAAGCATAATTTGACATATTATCTTTCCTCCTCATAAAATATATTTAAGAGTTCAATAAGTTTACTTAAAGAAATACCATTTTCTTTGCTCAATTCTATTGCTTTTTGTAAATAAGATTCTATTTCTCTTTGTTTTTCTTCTTGAATATACTCTTTATTATCAGCACGAACAAAACTACCTCTACCTACTGTCGTTTCTATAAAACCATCTTTTTGTAAATCTTCATAGGCTTTCTGCACCGTTATAACACTTATATGTAAAGACTTTGCTAACGATCGCATAGATGGTATTGATTCTCCAGATTTTAATTCTCCAGACATTATCATTTGTTTAATTTGGCTTGTAATCTGTTCATATATAGGTTTGCTTGTGCTATTACTAATGATAATCTCCATTTTTCCCTCCTTAGTGTGCTTATTTGATAAGTACATTATATTACAATTTCTATTCTATGTCAATAAACATTAAAAAAGTCTATCATTTCTGATAAACTTTATCCTATATAAGAAATTCAATCTTAATTATTAAAATATTATTCTTATATTTTGCTTCTATTTTTCCACCACTTAAATCTACTAATTGTTTGGCGATAGAAAGTCCTATTCCATTTGACTTTTTTGCACTTTGCACAGTATAGTATCTATCAAACAATTTTTCTAAACACACTTGATCTAAATTATCTGCTTTATTAGAAAATTCTATTGTCCCATTACTATACAGTTTTATATTCAAATCTTCCTTACTATATTTAATTGCATTTGATATAATATTTTCAAAGATTCGCTTTACCATATTTTTATTTAATACTCTTATTACTTTATCATTACACATATTTATATTTGGAGTAATGTTATTGCTCACAAATAAACTATAAAAACTTGCAATAGTATCTTCCAAAATATCGTTTATTATTATGCTTTCACATTTCATTTCATCCTGTATATCAAGTGTTTTTGAAAAGTCAAAAAGTTGTTCTGTAAGAAAAGTTAAATCATTTACTTTACTATCAATAATGTTTAAATACTTAATCTGTTTTTCACTTAAATTATCATTATCCATTAAATCAAGATAACCTCTTATTGCTGTAAGAGGTGTTCTTAAATCGTGTGAAATATTAGTTATTGATGCTTTAAGTTCTTTATTTCCATTTTTGTACTCAAGTTCTAACTTTCGCAAGTTTTTTAAACTATCATTTAAAAGATTTGCTAACTCTTTTAATTTTTTATCATTTGTGTTAATAGTAATTAAATTATTAGTATCTGTATTTATTATATCTGTTAAACAACTCCCAATATTCTTAATTTCCTGCTTCATTATTAAAACTTTTAAAATAAAGAATATTGCTATAAATAATA
>CATKYP010000238.1 GCA_949840855.1 uncultured Bacilli bacterium
TTTTAGAAAAATTAAAAAAGAATTTAAAAGATGCTATTAAAGTAGTAAAAGAACAAAAAATGTATTCTACTTTTAAAGATGCTTTTTGTGAAAAAAATATTTGTATTCCCTTGGAATGCAGTAAAAAAGAGGCTTACTTTTCAGGCAAGATAGACAAAATTATGTATAAAGATGATAATTATGCAATAGTGGATTATAAGACTGGTGAATATGATCCTAATCTTTGTAATATGAAATATGGCCTTGGTATGCAACTTGCAACTTATTTATATTTAATAGAAAAAGGCAAAATATTCAAAAAACCACAACTTGCTGGAATGTATTTTCAAAAAGTTTTAGTTGGAACTGTTAAAAAGGATAATAAAAAAGAATATTTTGATAAATTAAAGGATGAAATGAAACTCGTTGGATATTCTACAGATAATGAGGAACTTTTAGGATTATTTGATAGAAATTATGTATCTAGTAATGTAATTCGTGGAATGAAAGTCGGTTCTAATGGATTTTATAAATATACTAAACTTTTAACTAGAGAGGAAGAAAAGAATATTATAGATTATACTGAAAAGATAATTTATAAAACTTTAGATAATATAATGAATTGTGATTTCCAAATCAATCCTAAGAAAATAAATTTTAATGATGTAAGTTGTAGTCATTGTAAGTATAAGGACTTATGTTATAGAACAGAAGATGATTATATAAATTTAGAAAAACAAGAAGATTTAAGTTTTTTAGGAGGGGAGTATTGTGGCTAGTAATTGGACTATAGAACAAGAACAAGCAATTAATATAGAAGGTAGTAATGTTATAGTATCTGCAGGAGCAGGAAGTGGAAAGACAGCAGTACTTTCGGAAAGAGTTTTAAGGAAAGTAAAAGAAGGCACACATATAAATGAATTATTAGTCTTAACATTTACCAAAGCAGCTGCTAAAGAAATGAAAGACAGAATTAAGGACAAACTTATAGAAAATAATTTAGATAGTGAGGCACAATTAATAGATGGGGCATATATAACAACATTTGATAGTTATAGTTTATCAGTGGTGAAAAAGTATCATTATATTTTAGGAATAAATAGAGATATTAAGATAAGTGATACAATCCTTCTAAATATTATTAAAAGAGATTTACTTGATGAAATAATGGATGAGTATTATAAGGAAGAAAATGAAAAGTTCAAAAACTTAGTTTGCAAATTTTCACTTAAAGATGATAGGGAACTTAAAGATTTAATAATTAAACTTTCTGACAAATTGGAACTTAAATATGATAGGTATCAATATTTAGAAAATTATATGAAAGAATATTATAGTGAGGAATCATTAGAAGAGCTTACTTTAGAATATCAAGAAAATGTTTTTAAAGAGCTTGCTAGATTTAGAAGCCTAACAGAAGAATTAACTTCTCATTTAGAAGATAAAAAGCTTAGAGCTTTAGTAGATACTACAACAACTTTAATTAATAGTAAAACATATGAAGAACTTTCAAAAAATATAAGAAATTTATCACTTCCTCGTTCAAACGGCTATTCTTTAGAGGCTAAGAAAATAAATGAGAGCTTAAAAAAATCTAAAGATGAGCTTATTAAGTTATGCATTTATGATACTAAAGTTGAGATGTTAAATGAAATTAAACAGACTTATGATGATACTAGTGTATTAGTAGAAATATTAATGAAACTTGATATGAAAAATAGAAGTTATAAGATGAAGGAAGAGTTATATGACTTCAATGATATTAGTCATTTAGCAATAAAATTAGTAAGGGAAAATCAAAATGTTAGGGAAGATATCAAAAATTCATTTAAAGAAATATTAATAGACGAGTATCAAGATACTAGTGATAATCAGGAACTTTTTATTTCGTTTATAAATAATAATAATGTATATATGGTTGGTGATATAAAACAGTCAATTTATCGTTTTAGAAATGCTAATCCATATATCTTTAAAGAAAAATATGATACATATAATAAAGATAAAACTAAAGGTATAAAAATAGATTTAGTAAAGAATTTTAGAAGTAG
>CATKYP010000239.1 GCA_949840855.1 uncultured Bacilli bacterium
CTAGTTGCCTAGAAAAATATTTATTCAATTTTAAAGCAAGAACATACAGGTTCCAACTTTAAGGGTACACGTCATTTGTCACTTAATATGTAGTACTTTTTAATTATTTAGCTTAATATTTTTATCAAGATAAAATAACATACTATAAATCCAAGGCTCAATAATAAGAGACATCATTTCAATAAGACCCAAATAAGAAAAAAATAACTTTACAGCGTGAAGAGGTAAATAGATTATTAACGGTCCTTGAGAGATCCGTTCCATTAACCATTCAAACGTAATTACAATTAAAATGCCAAGAACACCTGATAAACTGAACCTTAACTTTTTAAATAGAGTGTCGTAGTTTTGCTTTACAATAGCTACCTTTTTATCATCCTTATAAACATTCATAATTAAAGGAATTGTCGCAGTAATCGTAGCCATAAAAATTCCCTTGACATCACTAGCATTTGTTTCAGTAAAGGCAAAGATTGTTAATACCATACTATTAAGAAATACTAACATCGACGATTGAATCGCAGTTGCTTTATCATTCTTATTAAATTTAATCATTGCTTTCTCTCCTTTATTAAAAATAAATTAATGTTAAAACCAAGTAGCTACTTTTCTTTTAACAGTTCTTAGTTTATCATCATTATTAGTAGTAGTTAAGTTGTAAAAAAACTTTTTTTATAGCAATTTTCTACTACCAAAAAAATAGGAGAATAATGGTTTAATGAATAAAATAGATCAAATAGTAGAATTGATTTTTAACAACATTAGTACACGAGTTACCAATAGAAAAAAACAGTTAAAAAAGACTAGATCGGATATTACTAATGAAAGTAATGTTCAATTATTATCAAGTATTATGAACAACCAGCGTGTCCCAAGTAGAAATCCGTATCTACTCAACGCAAGTATTACTGATGATATTGTTTCTAATTTAAATTTCCATTCATCTTATGAATTAATTTGGGGAGATCATAGTGATCTTGACATCTTGCTAAAACAAATTTTTTATGCAGGAATTTCTTTGCTAAAGCAAAATAATTTAATTGAAGAATGCCGTTTAACATATCTTCCATATGCCAAAGCTAGCGCAAAATTTAACTTTGCAAATGAATTAGAAAAACCTGATCTTGAGACCTTAGTCGAAGAGCAAGAGTATGCATCTGAATATGTATTTTTCTATATAAATGATAAATTAAAAGAGGAACATAAAAATTTCTTTAGCAAAAGTGGTACTAAAAAAATTAATAAACAACTTTTTAACTTTATTAATACAACTTTTCCAAGACTTTTTTCAAACTTTCTAAGTGAAACTAACCACCAAGGAAAACAAGTTTATGAATTAATGTCTTCTATTATTAAGTATGAAAATGAAGATATATTTGAATCAATAGCTCACGGTCCTGAATGGTTTCAGCATGAACCGTTAACTAACTCAGAAATACCATTATCAGATATTCGAAAAAATATTATTAATACTGGAGAGAAATATATAGATGCTCTCCTAAATGAACAATTTGAAACAGATTATTTTTTCAATGATTTAAGAGACTTGAGCTAAAAATATAGTTATAATGATATATGATTGCTCAATTTTAAGGAGTGCACACAGTTTTCGTCACTTTATCCCTATTAAATCAATGTTTAAGAGACTTTATCTAATTTTCACATGCACACGGTTTTTCTGTGTGCACAGCCGTGTGCATGACATTCTTAAATAAACAAAAATAGTCCTTGATACATCTCCGTAAAACATTGATATATCAAGGACTAAAAAACTTTGTAAGTTTTAATTATGCTGACTAGAGGATTCGAACCTCCGACCTCATCATTACTAGTGACGTGCTCTGCCAACTGAGCTAAGTCAGCATAATAACAATTCCTAATTAATTATACCAGAAACTGTCATTAAAGAAAAGACGCGAATCGTTTAACCGGTTCACGTTTTAATCGCATGGCAACGTCCTATCCTCGCAGGGAGCGATCCCCCAACTACTTTCGGCGTGTTGAAGCTTAACTTCTGTGTTCGGCA
>CATKYP010000240.1 GCA_949840855.1 uncultured Bacilli bacterium
TTGTGCAAAAGATTTAAAGAAAAACAAAAAGTTATTTATTTTTGGAATAGTATTAAATTTTATTGGTTTAATTTGCTTATATTTAATCCCCTTATTTTTAGCATATTCAATAGGAGATTTTACAAGTCTAAATATTATAAGTACAATAACATCATCTGCTTATGTTATGGTCGCTTCTTCTTTTATACCAATACCAGGAGCAAGTGGTGGAATAGAATATACATTTACTAAATTCTTTTGTAACTTTATAAGCTTGTCAAAAACAAAAACAATATTATTACTATGGAGATTTATAACTTATTATTTAAGCATGATATTAGGAGCTATATTGTTTAGTATAGATAGAGAAAAGTAAAAAATAAAGTACTAAAAAACAATGAATAATGATATCATAAAGTAAAGGAGAAACTATGAGAAAATTAAAAATTGGATTATTTACAGATAGTTATCCACCATATATAAATGGAGTCTCAACTAGTGTAGAAACTCTAAAAATATCTCTTGAAGAACTAGGCCATACTGTATATGTAGTAACAGTTGGCCAAGATGCAACTACATATGACTATAATGAAACAAGTAAAGTATTAAAAGTACCAGGTATTCCTTTAGGTATTTATGATTACAGAGTTGCTAGTATTTACCCTGTAAAAGTAATAAATAAGATAAAATCATGGAACCTAGATATTATTCATTCTCATACAGAATTATGCATGGGGATCTTTGCTAGACTTTTTGCAAAACAATTTAATTTGCCACTTGTTCATACATACCATACAATGTATAAGGACTATACTTATTATGTGTCAAGAAATCATAAATATTTCGACTTAGGATGCAAAAAAGCAGTAGAATATTTAAGCAAGTTTTATTGTGATAATACAGCAGATGCATTTATTGTGCCAACTATTAAAACCTATCATCTATTTAGAGAAGAATATCATTATGATAAAGATATTTATATAGTACCAACAGGAATTGATTCCTCAAGATTTTTAACAGAAAATGTAAACATAGATAAGGTGGAACAATTGCGTAAAAACTTAGGCTACAAAAAAAGTGATTTTATAGTCATAATAGTAGGAAGAATGGCTCAAGAAAAAAATATCGAATTTGTTTTAAAAATAGCGGAAATACTATCAGTCAAGAAGAGTAATATTAAATTTATGCTAGTAGGAGATGGTCCAGATAAAGAAAAATATGAAAAAATTGCCACCAAGAAAAAACTAGAAGATTCTGTAAAATTTATTGGTAGAGTTTCTTGGACAGATACTCCGCTATATTACCATATTGCAAATATTTTAATAACAGCATCAAAGACTGAAACTCAAGGACTAACTGTAATTGAAGCAATGGCATCATCTCTACCAGCGATATGTATAGAAGACGAAGCTTTTAGAACGATGGTAGTTGATGGCCTTAATGGAAGATTTTTCAACACAGAAGAAGAAGCAGCTCAAATAATAGAAGAATTACACAAAGATAAAAAACAAGTAAATACACTATCAAAACAGGCAACTTCGATTGCTAATAAATTCTCTCTCCCTGAATTTGGAAAAAATGTAATAGAAGTATATGAAACTGCCATATCTAATCATAGTAATAAAAAAGACTTATCATCAGTAATTGTAAAAATATTCAAAAGAGGGAAGGGACGACTTAATGATAGAAAATCCAGAAAAAGAGCTAATAATATTAAACAATAAATGTAACTTCACTAAGAATGAGTTTATCACTTACTTAAAAAAAATTGAAAATACAGTTAGGACTTATCATCATACAAAAAATATAATTTTATGTCCAAGTATGTGCTATTTATCAATAGTAGATACTAACTATCTAAATCTAGGAAGTCAAAATGTAAGTGAAAATGACTTTGGAAACTATACAGGAGAAATCTCAGCAAAACAATTAAAAAGTTTAAACGTAAAATATAGCATTGTGGGACACCAAGAAACAAGAAAAAACAATAATGAAGCTAATATAAATATTAATAAAAAAATAAAAGCATTATGAGAGATT
>CATKYP010000241.1 GCA_949840855.1 uncultured Bacilli bacterium
ATGGAAAAGTTTTTTCGGTTATAGATGAAACTGGTAGTGGTTGTATATCTTTTGGAGTTGAAAAGGACAACCAGAAATACTTTTTTAAAATAGCTGGTGCTAAGACTGTAGAAGCAGAAATCTCCGAAAAGGAATCTATTACATTATTAAAAGAAGCTGTAAAAAAATATAAAGATATAAAACATCCAAATTTAATTAAGCTAATAGATAGTTTTGCTATAAATGAATTTTTTGTGGCTGTATTCGAATGGGCTGAAGGGGAATGCTTATTTGACCACTGGAATTTTAATTTGTACAAAGAAAATCCAAACTTAGATACTCCTATCAAAAAATTTAAAAGATTATCTATTGATAAAAGAATAAATGTTGCTCTAAAACTCTTTTCTTTTTTTGAAACTTTTATTGAAAATGGGTATGTGGCAGTAGATTTTTATGATAGCAGCATAATGTATGATTTTGAGAATGATTTAGTTACTTTTTGTGATATAGATCTATTTAGAAAAATACCTACAATAAATGATTTAGGAAAAGATTATTTTGGAACTAAAAGGCTGAAAGCTCCAGAAGAAAATGAGTTAGGTGCAATTATAGATGAATTAACTAGCGAATTTACTTTAGGCGCAATAATATTCGATATGTTTAGTGATGTTAAAAATATTGAAGAAAGATATGAAAAAGGAATTTTTATTCCAAATAATATTGAAAACTTTAAATTATCCAAAAATGTCTATAATGTGTTAATAAAAGCAACAAGTTATGATAGAAACAATAGATATAAATCCATTAAAGAATTTCATAATGCTTTTATAATGGAATTGGAGAGAAAGTGATATAAATGAACAATCGACAAAATACGACAAATATAAACTGGTTGATTACGATTTATTGCAATCCTTAACAAACACTTATAAATAAAGGGATTGAACGATTTTAGATCTTGCATTTTTTCATAAAAAAGTACTAAAATCACTTGAAATTGATAAAAAGATAGTGATTTTAACAATATTTGTTATAAGAATTAGTAAGGTGATTACGACATTGCAACCCCCCATATAAAATTTATAGCAAAACAAAGAAAAGAGACGAATATATGGCAAATAAAATAATTGAAATTCAAAACATTAAAGTTAATATAGCAAATATGAATGATAATGATTATATTTGTATTTCAGATTTTACAAAATTTAAAGAAGGTAAATCTACATCAGATGATATTATAAGAAATTGGTTAAGAAATAGAATAACTTTAGAATTTTTAGGAACTTGGGAATCAATATATAATCCGAATTTTAATTCCGTCGAATTCGACGGGTTTAAAAATGAAGCAGGACTTCATACCTTTACACTAAGTGTTACTGAGTGGTGTAATAAAACAAATGCAATAGGTATATATTCGAAACGTGGTAAATATGGTGGAACATATGCTCATAAGGATATTGCTTTTGAGTTTGCTTCTTCGATTAGTCCTGTTTTTAAACTATATTTAATAAAGGAATTCGAAAGGCTAAAAGAGTTAGAAAATAGTAATAGAGAATGGGATGTAAAGAGAATTTTAACTAAGAATAATTATCTTATTCACACAGATGCCATTAAAAATTATATACTACCTGACAATAATTATTATAAAGATAGAGAATGGATAAAATATGCAGAAGAAGCAGATATTTTAAATGTAGCTTTGTTTAACACAACTGCTAAAAGATGGAGAGAACTTAATCCTGATTTGGCAAAGAATTCGAATATTAGAGATTATGCTTCAATAAATGAGTTAACCGTCTTATCAAACATAGAATCGCATAACGCTGAATTAATTAAAGAAGGAAAGAGCAAAGAAGAAAGATTTGAAATATTAAGTGATATTGCTAAATATCAACTTAATATTCTTAATAACGCAGAAGAGATAAAATTATTAGGAGAAAAAGATAATATATAGTATTTTGCACATTTGTATTACTTCTTTCAAAATAATAAAATTATTATAGAAAGAAGGTAAAATATGTATAAATATAATATTAAAG
>CATKYP010000242.1 GCA_949840855.1 uncultured Bacilli bacterium
TACTTTATTTAGATGTTGGAAAATTTTTATATGAGTTAATAGAAAATGGTAGTTATGGAGACAAAATAACTACAAAAGCAGCAGATTTTATGAAAACTAATTATCCATCCATAAAAGGTTTTACAAAAAGAAATATTGAAAGAATGGTACAATTTTATAAAACATATAAAGATGATGAGATTGCGACACCACTGGTGACGTAATTAAGTTGGACAAATAATTTATTAATTTTAAGTGGTTCTAAATCTATTGAAGAAAGACATTTTTATTTACAATTATCTATTAAGGAAAATTATTCAAAAAGAGAATTAGATAGACAAATTACTTCTGCTTATTATGAGCGATATCTATTATCAGAAGGTAATGCACTTCCAACTACTAATAAAACTATTGATGAAGATGATTACCCAGACACAAGGATTTTAGATCTTTATAGTTTAGAATTTTTAGACTTACCAAATGAGTATTCAGAAAAAGATTTAAAAAATGCTATAGTAAAAAATTTAAAGGATTTTATTTTAGAAGTTGGAAAAGATTTCACCTTTATAGGAGATGAGTATAGAGTCCAAGTTGGAAATCACGACTTATTCATAGATTTATTATTCTTTAATAGAGAATTATCTTGTATTGTTGCTTTTGAATTAAAATTAGGCGAATTTAAAGCAGAATATTTAGGAAAGATGAATTTATATTTAGAAGCATTAGATAGAGATGTTAAAAAGAAAAATGAAAATCCAAGTGTTGGAGTAATTTTATGCAGTTCTAAAGATAAAAACATAGTTGAATATTCACTTAGTAAAAATATGTCTCAAACATTAATTTCTGAATATAAATTAAAGTTAATTGATAAGAAAATATTAGAAAATAAATTAAGTGAGATGAATCGAATTCTTGAAAACGAAAATTAAAAAAGAAAAATAATATGAGGAGAAGGATATGCTATGCATAAAAATATAAGAAATGCTGTAAGGACCTTTTTAATAGAAGACAATTCGGTAATCTGTACAAAATATAAAGTAGATAATGTTGGATATATTGACATACCAGGAGGAAAAATTGAACTGGATGAAACTCCACAACAGGCAGCTGTGCGAGAATTTAAGGAAGAAACTGGCATTGACATAAGTGAATTAGAAAAGTTGGGGAAAATAATTGTAGAATATCCAGATAGAATCTATAATATGGAAGTGTTTATTGCAACAAAATATAATGGATTTCCTCAAGAATTTAATGAAAATGAATCATTTTGGTTATCTATTAATGATTTGTTGAAAAATGAAAAACGATATGCTATAACATATTTACTTCAGCCAGAATTTCAAAATGTATTAAAAACTAAGAGTATTAATATCAAATTTTTAGTGGATGAAAATCATAAAGTTTTAGATATTTCAACAATTCAGTGATAAATTATTTTGGGTATATCCCTAATTCTAGGGGGGGTACTTTAGAAGAAGATATAAAAAAATAGTAGATACATGATCCTTTATTAGAAAAAAAAATAAACTAATAAAGGAGAAGTAATAAATGAAAGAAAGAAAAATAAGAAAATATATAATACTAATATTACTAATGTTAGTATTATTAGTAAGTGGAACAACCTATGCCTTATTTACAAAGACAGTAAATACAAGAGGAGTAATAACAATAAAGTCAGGGAAAAGATATATTGGAATATATGGAGAAGATAAAGAAAATATAGGATTAAATGTAACCTATATATTTACAATAGAAAATAGAGGAATAGAAGAAGCAAGTTATCAGGTTACTTTAGAAGACATAATAAATACAGTAGGAAGAGAAAATATTAATTATACTTATACAAATGGAGAAACAACAAAGACAGGGAAATTATCTGATGGAATAATAGAAGAAGAAAATTTAGGTGTAGGAGAGAAAGTAACAGTAACTATAAGACTAACATCAGATTTATCAGGAGACTATAAAGGAAAGATAAAAGTAACTACTAATGAACCAATAAGTAAGATTTATCAAGATGAAAGTGGAGCAAATCC
>CATKYP010000243.1 GCA_949840855.1 uncultured Bacilli bacterium
CAAAAGGAAATTGGAATAAAAGTAAATGCGATGAATTTGTTCGAAAAAATGTGTCTAAAAACTTGACATAAATCCATTTTGTTTACAAATTTGTATCATTGGAGAAGTACAATATAATGCATCGGCTGTAATAATAAATTTTTGTCTTGGATAATTTCTTTTAATTCTAGTTGCCATTCTTTCAAAGGCTTTCGTTTCACAATCTTGTTTTTGACTTTCGTTTAAACTATCCACATTTTCTATCCATTCACTATCTAAACTAATGACCATTCTTCCTACAATTAACTTGCATTCTAATACATATTTGCAATAAGAAACTTTACCATCTTTATATTTTTTCTTAATACAATTATTATTTAAATTATAGTTATGACTAGATAGTCCAGTTCCATCAATAACTATTTGAAAGTATCCTTCATATTTATTTTTATCAAACATTTTAGAACGGGTTAAGGCTTTTACAATATATTTTTGTATATCTCTAAGTTCTTCTGTTTTGATATTCATAAATACATCCTGAATCGTTTCCCAATAGGGGAGTTCTTTTAAATCTTGATTACAAATTTTAGATATATTTTTAATACAAACATCTGTATTAAATGTATCTGTTGAAATATCTGTCATAGTGACTATTCCACATAATAAAGGAAATAATCTTGTAACACATATTGTTTTCATACTGTAGGTTACATAGCTTTGATGCCTTGTATCAGTTAACTCTTCAAACATTGTTAACAACTCAGGTAAATATTATTTTATGATTGAATATAATTCCTTTATCAAATTCTTATTTTTTCTTATTTCTCTTCTCTCTTTTCTATTCATTACTTCTTCCACCTTTTATTATGCTGTAATTATATCAGCTTTTCTTTGCGAAGAAAACTTACTCTTTTTTACTGAATTTTTTTCACTTTTATTGAATTTTTTTTCATATTATGGTATATTTTTATTGAAGATAGGAATAGTATATTAATGATGAATAACACTTGACAAATATATTTTCATAGTGTAATATATTCATCATTATTAGTCCTTTACTTATAGTCTGGGACTTATAGAGGCTTTAACCGTTGCGCCAGTAAGCAATGGTTTTTTATATTAAAAAAGTGTTGAAATCAACTCCATAATGGCATATTTCTAATTTCACTAGCAGAATTATCTGCGTAATATGCTGTTATAAATTTTGCAGTATTATTACTGTTAATTCTAATTATTACAACATAGTCTTCTGGACTTATTATTGCAACTCTTCTATCTTTATTATATCTTTTTTTATCTCTATCCCATCCTAAATGCAATTCAGCTTTAGGATTTTTTAATACATACTCTATCCAATCTATTCTCAAAGCTCTATCAACAGAAAACACATCTTTATTTCTTTTTATTTTATTTGATGATTCATAAAATGCGTGTTCAAATTGGTCTTCATAGAACTTAACTTTAATTCCATCAAATGTTTGTAATCCTTTTTTACAATATTTTTCTACATAATATTTTTTATAATCTTCTGGTGTTGGTAATGTTACGAAATTAGGTACACTATTCATATCATAATCTAATTTCAAATAAATTGAATTTTGTTGCACTTTTATTAGTTGGTGCTAATTCATGACCTAATTTTGTTTCAATATAGTCAATCAATTCTAGTTTTACACTTGAATTTCCATCTTTACCAAAATTCATTTTATATGAAGTTGCCCCCATTAATATATCCTCTAATTGTAAAAAAACTGATTCGTGTGATTCAATAGCATAAATTTTTTCTATACTATTAGGATGATTCTTATTATTTAAACACCTTTTTAAATCATTTAGTACATTTGGATCACTATAAGTCTTTATATCAGTATATATAGTATATTTCATACTTTTTGAAATCCAATTATTTAATAATTGATAATAAAACTTATAAAATCCCAACTCTGCATTATCATTATGATATTTTAAATCTATTTTATTTGAATCAATACATATTGTTCTAAAATTTATATCATAGTTTACATATATAT
>CATKYP010000244.1 GCA_949840855.1 uncultured Bacilli bacterium
AATTCTATTTTATTTTCTAATATTTATTAGAAAAAATAACTTGTGCATAATATGTGTATAACTATTTATTTTCCACATTAACCTATATCTTTAGTAAGTTTATCTATTATATTAGATAAATCTGGATTTACTTTTATTTCATCTTCTATTTTTTTTATAGAGTGCATTACAGTTGAGTGATCTTTTCCACCAAATTCTATTCCAATCTTAGGAAAAGATTCATTTGTTATATGACGACATAAATACATTGCAATTTGCCTAGGAAAAGCAATATTACTACTTCTTTTCTTACTCCTAATATCCTCAAGAGTTATTTGAAAGTATTCTGCTACAATTTTTTGAATTCTATGAATATCATTTTTTTCACAGATTCCTTTGCTTACAAAATCTTTTAATGCTTCTAATGCTAATGGAAGTGTTATAGGAATTCCACCCATCATAGCTGAATAAGCAATAAGCCTTGTAATACACCCTTCAAGTTGTCTAACATTATTACCCATATTAGACGCAATATACTCAATAACATCTTCTGGAATATCTTTTTCAAAATTGCCACCTGCTGTAATTTTTCTTTTTATAATAGCAACCCTAAGATCAAAATCAGGTGGAAAGATATTTACTGTAAGCCCCCAACAAAATCTTGTCCTAAGACGTTCCTCTAATAATTTCAGGTCATCTGGAGATCTATCAGATGAAATGATAATATGTTTAGAATCACTATATAAAGTATTAAATGTATGAAAAAATTCTTGTTGTGTTTGTGTGGCACCACCTAAAAATTGAATATCATCAATTATTAAAACATCAATATTCCTATATTTATCTTTAAAAAAATCAACACAATTAAAATTTGTTCCAGAGTTATCTCTCCTATTAATACCAATAAAATCTTGAATAAATTGGTCACTTGTAACATAAAGTACTTTTTTATTAGAATTTTCCACAATGTAATTACCTATGGCATGCATTAAATGGGTTTTACCTAACCCACTATTACCATATATAAATAAAGGATTATAAAGCTTACCAGGATTTTCAGCAACAGATAGAGCAGCAGCCTGTGCAAACTTATTACTTTCTCCAACAATAAAATTATCGAAGGAATATTTTTTTTGTAAATTACTATTTATTTGTGTTTTTTCTACATTATTAGGAATATTTTCAATTAAAGAAGGAGCTCTTTCCTTTTCCAATTCTTTAATTTCATCATCAAGCATATACTCAATATCATAATTTCCCCCACTAACATTATTTAATATTAGTTGAATTCGATCACCATAATTGTCAGCCAAATGAGTTTTATGAAGATGCATTGGAACACTAACTATTGCCTGTCCATCTTTTAACTCATATAGTTTGGTTTCCATAAACCAAGTGTCAAAAGCTAGAGATGATAATTCTTCTTTAATCTGTTGTAAAACTTTGGTCCAAAGGACCTCATAGTTCATTTGATCATCTCCCTCCAAGCAATTTATAACAATTATAATAAATCAAATTGTTGAAAAAATAAACAAAAAAATGATAAAAAAAATAATCCACAAATAATCCACAATGTTTTAAACAATAGAAAATATTGATAGGAAAAGATAAAAATTACTTTTCCACATTTTCCACAAATTTTCTATCAACAGAGTGTAAATAGTTATCAACAGTATTGTTAATTGTGTGGAAAAAGTATAGATAATCGAAATCACTAATAATGAGTTGAGCAAAATTATAAAAATATCTTATCAAAATAAAAACTGTTAATTATAACAGTTAAATTATAAATATAACTTTCTATTTTTAGGAATAATATTTTTAACATATTTGTTTGAATCTTCTCTAAAACATTTTAATATATCATAACTTTTACTATATATATTATCGGTTTCATATAATATATTAAATATTTCTTGTGAAGTAATATAATAAGATGAATAATTACAATTATTTCTAAATACAGTTATATTATTTAAAATTTCTTTATATGTAGAAGAAAATATAATCATATCCATATATATAGTAA
>CATKYP010000245.1 GCA_949840855.1 uncultured Bacilli bacterium
CCATTTTACTATTATGGTAATCCTAATAATCCAACTAAATTTTATGGTACTCGTTTTGCGATTACTATTTGGTAAATATAATATATATATATATAATTATAATAAAAGTAATTTTAAAATCATATACTTTTTTAGGTGATATGCTTGAAAAAATATATGTTTTTTTTAATACTACTTTTAATTATTCCAATAAATTGTTTTGCTTTCAATGATACTGCAAGAAGTAGTATAGTAATGGATGTAGATAGTGGTAGAATTCTGTACCAAAACAATGCCAAAGAAAAAAGACTTATTGCATCTATTACTAAAATAATGACCTTTGCAGTTGCAGAAGAAAATATAAATACTTCTAAAAAAGTAATAGCTGGAGATGAAATATTAGATATGTATGGAACAAGTATCTATATAGAAGAAGATGAAGAAATGTCTATAAAAAACTTATTATATGGATTAATGTTAAGAAGTGGTAACGATGCTAGTATGGTTATAGCTAAAGCAGTTAGTAAGAATGAGGAAACCTTTGTAAAATTAATGAATGAAAAAGCTAAAAAATTAGAAATGACTTCTACTATATTTAAAAATCCACATGGACTAGATGAAAAGACAAAAAATTACTCAACTGCTTATGATATGGCTATCTTATCAAAATATATATATAATAAAAGTAAGCTATATAGAGAAGTTATTAATACATATAAGTATACTCTTAAAACAAATAAAAAAAGCTATGTCTGGTATAATAGGAATAAATTACTAAAAGATTATAAATATTGTATAGGGGGAAAAACTGGTTATACTCCTAGTGCTGGAAAGACATTAGTTAGTGTTGCTAAAAAAAATAATATGACTCTAACAACAGTTACATTAAAGGATTCAGATCATTATGAAAATCACGAAAATTTATATGAGTATATATTTTCTAAATATAAAAGATACAAATTACTAGATAAGAAGCATTTTAGAATAGATGAAGAGTATTATAAGGACAAATTATATATAAAAGAAGACTTTTACTATCCATTAACTAAAAAAGAACTAGAAAATATTAAAACGATTGTAAAAATAACAAAATTAAAAAACTACAAAAATAATGATGTAGTAGGAGAGATTGAAATAAAACTCGGAGAAGAAATAATAAAAAAGATAAATGTTTATGTTAAAAAAGAACAAAAGAAATCATTTTTTAAAAAAATATTTAAAGACTAATTACTATTATTTGTTGCAAACCTAAAGAAATTAATACTAGGTCTAGCCATAAATCTAAAATTAGGCCTATTACTACCTATGCCACTTGATATAAATAAATCGCGATTACCTAAATCATAATATTCTTTAAAATAAGTTATTGAACCTTTTCTCTTAAGTAAACAAATATCTTTAGTAAAACATATTTGTCCATTTAAACTTCCACCAGCTAATATCATATCAATATTATAATCATCTGGTATTTCAAGAATGGAATCAGCTTCATGCATTATTACAATATTATATAAATTAGGATTTTCTTGATAAGCATTAAATGCACTACTTATATCTTGTCCTTTTTTTATGGAAGAAAAACCTGTAATCAGAATAGGCTCATTGCTATTTTTATAGACTAAGTCACTTGTATTGTCTAACAATGTAAAACCACTTTGCTTTAAAATAGTAGAATAGTTTTCATCATCTTCATCACCTGATACTGCATACTTATTTATACTACCATTTATATTTGAAAGCTCTTTAATCAGTTTTTCTAACTCATCAGTCTCAATATTATAATCGTTATCTATTAGATCACCTGTAAATATAACAATATCAGGCTTTCTAATGTTTATTAGTTTCACAATTTTTTTGACATCTTGAAGTTCAATAGTAGAACCATAATGCAGATCAGAAAAATGAATTATTTTAGTACTATCAAAGCTTTTTGGTAATTTACTAGAAACAATACGATTTTCTTTTATAATTAATCCATTTGTAGAAACGTATTTTGTATATATATAAAAAGAACTAAAACCT
>CATKYP010000246.1 GCA_949840855.1 uncultured Bacilli bacterium
CATCGGGCATAATCCTGATTTTGGAATCCTTTGCAAACTCTTGGTCGCATAACAGGCGAATTTCCCTTAATGCTTCCTCTTCCACCACATCAGTAAAAATCTTGGCGGTGTTAAATTTTCCTTCTGTCGTTATCATAAAGTACCTCCTAGAATAATAATGGCATAGTCAATCAAGACTACTTGATTGATAAGTTTCTATAAATCAGATAACAGAAGAAGGTGATTCTTCCCTTATTAGATGTTATCCAAAATAATTATCATGTCTGATAATTCCCTGATAGACTCCAGATAAAATATAAAGTATTATCCTTTAATGCAAAACAAATATTCATCTTCTAAGAAACTGATTTCGCAACTAATACCTACAATAAATCATCACTTCAATGCCTAATTTTAAAATTTTCTTAAAAATTAGGTATTTCTATTCTTAATATAATATTTATATTTGCAATAATGATATAGCTATAATATGCATATTAGGATTTACTGGCAATCTAATACCTTTCAAAATAATTTGTTTATCTAAAATAATGCTATTATGTGTAACACCAACTTGTTCATTTACTATTGTTCCATCCATATTTTTAGATTTGCCTATAATTAATACGTTATTTAAATCTACTTCTGAAATATCATTAGCAACTATTTTTCTATTAAACTCGTATCCCAAGCAATCAATAAAATTAATCGAATCTTCACAGCCTCCCCATTCGGCACATACTAATATTTCAATGGCAAAAACATTATCTACTATGTCTAAATCAATTATCTGTCCATTACATATAATATTATCAAATTTATTGTTAAACAAGCATCTAAATAGTATCTCATTATGTAGTAAATTAACATCCATATCATTAAGTTCAACGTATTCACCTACACCAGTCAAGTCGCAACCTTCTATTATATCACTTTTAAAAATAAACCCTTTATTATTACAATTTTTTGATATATCAATTGTTACACACTTACCTTTCGGAAAATTATCTGATTGAATTTTATTAGTATAAATAAATTTCCTTTTACAATCATATAATTGATTATAAGCTTCTCTTTCAACCTTAGCTATTAGCATCAAAATATTATATATTTTTTCATTTAAATCATTCTTCCATCCTGTCCTAGCTGCTTTAAATAAAAGATTCATAATAGTATTCCACTTTCCGATAGAAATATATAAATCTTCAATTACTTTTTCAATTTTATCATATCTACTCAAAAGTTGTTCAAGGAAAATTATAAACATATTTCTCCCTTTTATTATCTCTCGTATTTTTCCTATTATCTCGGAATCTAGTACCATATCTATGTCACACTTTATACCAAATTCATTAATTGGATTAAAGTGTTTATAAAATTTTTCTGCAAATAATTCAATTTTATCAAACTGCATCATATACATTTTTTTTCTTTTGAGTATTTCATAAAGCAATTCATCATAAGAATATTTATCTGTGTTACCAATACTAATCTGTAAATAGAATTTTGAGGCTTTACTTAATAACTCAAATCCAACCCAAAAGGGGTTTTCCGAATAATCTGGATCTACTATACAAACTTTTTTTTCATTCAAATTTATTCCTACTGCTACAGCAACATGTTCAGAGTGTATTTTTTTATACAAAAATCCCCAATATGAATAATATGTATCTATATGTATTATTGTTGATCTATTTTTATTACAATTTTGAAAAATAATATTTATTAATTGATCTACTTTCTCTACATTAACATATGATATTTCAATATCATTATATTCCTTGTACTCATTTATATAATCATTTCTTTGACAAATACAAGCTCCAATTATATTGTGTTTTTCTCCTTGTTTCTCTTCAAAATCAAATTTCCAAGTACCAGCATATGCCTTAACAAAATCAATTCCCAATGTTTCACCATATGAAACTAAAGCATGTTCTATGCATTCAGGTATAAAAAAATCAACTCTCTTTACATTTTTCACTTTAAAATCTATATAATTAATCCCTTTAACTGACATA
>CATKYP010000247.1 GCA_949840855.1 uncultured Bacilli bacterium
GCTTATGCAAAAGCATCGCTTCCGAATTAATATTTTTTTCGACTTATTGGGTATCACATCATTGACAACTACACAATATGATATTTTTAGGTAAAGAATAAGTTAATTATGTTATGAATATAACATCAAAAATATATTCATATTCAACTTTTATTACAGTATAATATTAATGTAGGTAGGGTGATTTATGATATGAAATTTAATTTTGATAAAAAAATTGTTATTTGTTTTGTTTCAGTTTTTTTATTAGTAATATGTAGTGTTATTTCTCTTGTATCCTTTAGCAAAGAAAAACCAATACTTAAGAATACTAAAAAAATAACTGCAACAGTGCTTGGAGTAGACAATGGCAATGTTACAGTACAAGATAAAGATAAGATTATTTATACTTTTAGTTTAGATAATTTAAAAGCTGATATAGGTGATAGTTTGCTTATTGAATATACTGGAGTTTTAAATAAGAATAGTAACATACAAACTAATAAAGTTATAAACTATAGTGTTATTACTGTTTCTAATGATGAAGATGGTATACCAACTGATTATCAAGATAAAGGCATATTTAGTAATTATTATATTTTAGCTTATGATAAACTTCAAAAAATGTCTCTTGATGAAAAAATAGGACAATTATTTTTGGTTCGTTATCCTGATAATGAACAAATTGCTGTTAGCGATCTAATAAAGTATAATTTTGGAGGTTTTGTATTTTTTGCTAAAGACTTTAAAAATAAAAGCGCTGATAAGGTTAAGAGTATGATTAATACTGTACAAAAGAATGCAAACATACCTCTTCTTACTGCTGTTGATGAGGAAGGCGGAACTGTTGTTAGAGTTAGTAGCAACCCACTTCTTGCTAGTGAAAAATTCAAGTCATCTCAAGAGCTTTATAATTCTGGAGGTCTTGATTTAATAAAAGATGATACTATAAAAAAGAGTAAAATGTTAAATGAATTAGGTCTTAATCTTAATTTAGCTCCTGTTGTTGATGTTACGACTAGCTCTTCTGCTTATATGTATAATAGGAGTTTAGGTCAAAGTACTAGTGTAACTTCTGACTTTGCAAAAACTGTTATTGATGCTAGTAAAGGCGGAGGCGTAAGTTATACACTTAAGCATTTCCCTGGGTATGGCAATAATAGTGATACACATACTACTGGAGCTGTTGATAATAGAAGTTTTGATGAGATATTAAAGAATGATTTGCCTCCATTTAAATCTGGTATAGAAGCTGGAGCTGAAGCTGTTTTAGTCAGTCATAATACAGTAAATAGTATAGATCCAGATAATCCCGCTTCTCTTTCTAAAAGTGTACATAATCTTCTTAGAAATGAACTTTCCTTCACTGGAGTTATAATTACTGATGATTTGTCAATGGGAGCTGTTAGTTCTGTTGATAATGCCGTTATTAAAGCTATTTTAGCTGGAAACGACTTAATTATTACAACTGATTATAAGAGTGATATTTCATCGGTTAAAAATGCTATTGAAAATGGTAGTATTAGTGAGAACTTTATCGATAGAATAGCATTTAAGATACTTTCTTGGAAATATTATAAGGGTTTAATGTTTGAACATCAAAAATAATTGTAGTCATAAAAACTGTTTCATATTAGAGACAGTTTTTTACATTTCTTCTTGTTTTCTTAATGTTTTTATTCTTTTTTTTACAAGTAATATAATTTCTAATGGAGCATCAATTCTAGGAAGTATTAAAAGACTATCTTGTAGTTTTGTAATTAATGAGTAATTGTCTTTTACAAGTTCAGCTTCCTTTTTGTAATCAAAGTTTGGTATTTTATTTTCCTTAACGAAATCTTTTATGTAGTTTTCAATTTCTTTTAGCAAAAATACTTTTAAGTCGTACTCGTCCATTTCTTGAATTCCATAATATGCCCCTACTAAATATTTGTATTCATCTATTAATTGTTCCATATTTGTACTTCCCTTCTTTTTTATTATATCAGTATTATATATTATTAAAATAGCT
>CATKYP010000248.1 GCA_949840855.1 uncultured Bacilli bacterium
ACCAAATGGTAGCTGCCAGTGTCAAGCCTTACAGGCTTTAGAGAAAAACCACCTCTTTAGGGGTGGATTTTTACTTTATTAAAAAGCTTAAAGCAAAATAAAGATAATAAAAAAGAAGCCTATTTTACATCGACAGTAGCTTCTTTTTTTATATCTAAAATTATCGGAAGTATAATAGGACGTCTTCCAGTTAAATCATTTACATAAGGAATTAATCTTGAAGTAAGCTCAATCTTTATTGTAGCAAATGTAGAATGTGAGTCAGCTAGTTGTTCTTTTATGATTCTATCAGCTAAATACTCTATTTTTCTAATTAGTTCTTCATTTTCATTTATTTGCACAAATCCACGAGTAGTGATATTTGGCCTTATTAATAACTCACGTTTTTTCATATCTACATTTATTATTACTACTAATATACCATCACTTGCCATAGTCTTTCTATCTTTAATGACAGCACCACCAATTTCGCCAATTCTATTACCATCAACATATACATCAGCACCAGGCTTACTGTCACCTTTAGTAATGGTATGATTATTTAAATTAAGTGTATCACCATTTTTTATTACAAAAGTATTTTCTTTAGGTATGCCACAATCAATTCCAATATCAGCATGATGCTTTAACATTCTATAATCTCCATGAAAAGGCATTAAATACTTTGGATTGATAAGTCTAATCATTAATTTAAGTTCCTCTTCATTAGCATGCCCTGATGTATGTAAATCGCTTAAAGCTTTATTAGTATAAACTCTAACACCATTTAGACATAATCTATTAATTATCTTAGAAATACTTAAAGCATTTCCTGGTATAGCAGATGACGAAAAAATTACAATATCATCAGGTCTTAATTTTATATGCTTATGGTTACCATTAGACATACGAGAAAGTGCAGCTAAAGGTTCACCTTGAGAGCCAGTACAAAGAATTGCTACTTCTCCAGGTTTATAATTATTAACCTCATCAGCATTTATTAGTAGTTCCTTATGAGCAATGTATCCTCCTTCAGTTGAAATTCTAATATTATTTTCCATACTACGTCCGAATACACAAATTTTCCTATTATGCTTATAACAAGTTTCAAATATATGTTTCACACGATAAATATTTGAAGCAAAAGTTGCGATTATTATTCTGTTCTGTGGATAAGTATCAAACATTTCACCTAGAGCATCATCAACTTTAGATTCACTTGTTGAAAATCCTTCATTTAAAGCATTAGTTGACTCACTAATTAATAAATCAACTCCTTCATATCCAATCTTTGCCATTTTGTATAAATCTGCTGGAGGTCCAATAGGAGTAAGATCGAATTTAAAATCCCCAGTATTAACAATTTTACCATCTGGAGTTGTTATAGATATTCCATGAGAATCAGGAATTGAATGCGTAGTTCTAAAAAATTCTACTTCAATAGTCCCAAGTTTTAATTTTGTATCTTCATTATAAGCATTTAAATTATCATACCTGATGTTTTTATCTTCAAGTTTTACTGCGATCAATTCTTTAGCATGTCTAGGGGCATAGATTGCAGGAATATTAATACTTTTTAATAAAAAGGGAATTCCTCCAATATGATCCTCATGTCCATGAGTAATAAGTAAAGCTTTTATTTTACTTTCATTTTCTTTCAAAAAAGTAAAATCTGGTAAAACATAATCAATTCCTAAAAGTTCACTTTCTGGAAAACTAACACCTGCATCAATAATAACTATATTATTATCGTGCATAATACAATACATATTTTTTCCAACTTCTCCTAAACCGCCTAAAACAACAATTTTTGTTCCATTAGGTTTTATATTTTCCATTATATCTCCTTTCTTTCTTGTTAATTTTCAAACATAAAAGAACTAACTTTCTATATTATATACCAAAATTAATATTTTGTCTATTACCATAAACTTTAAGTTTAGGTTTTTTACTAAAAAAAATATCGAATTTCAACCAAAAAACATCTTATAGACAAATTTTAATATTTT
>CATKYP010000249.1 GCA_949840855.1 uncultured Bacilli bacterium
AGAAGAAGTATGAAAAAAAGAGGATTTGAGATAATAGAAGAGTATAAAGATAAGGGGATTAATATGTCTGTTAGAAGTACAAGGTTTGCGGCAGCATATGATGTTCAAGCACAGAAGATGTTGTTATACCACCATTTGAATTAGGAGCAAAACCAACATTAATTCCGACTGGACTGAAAGCTTATTGTATGGATGATGAGTTTTATATGTTATTGAATAGAAGTAGTGGCCCTAAAAAGGGACTTATAATGGCTAATAGTGTTGGTATAATTGATAAGGATTATTATAATAATGAATCAAATGAGAGACATTTTTATTTTCAATATTATAATATAAAAAGTGAAGAGATAACTATTCATAAGGGTGATGTAATAGGGCAGGTAATTTTCCAGAAATATTTGTTGGTAGATTCTGATAATGCCACAGGAAATAGAAAAGGAGGATTTGGTTCTACTGATAAATTTAATTAATTTATTTTAATTTTATGGCAAAAAAGTATTAAGACTTAAAGTGTGTTAACAAAAATGTATTGACAGTTATTTTTGTTTATGATATCCTATATTTGAATTAGAAATGGAGGAATTTATTATGGCAGTTAAGATTAGATTAACAAGAATGGGTGCTAAAGGTCATCCTAGATATAGAATAGTTGCAACTGATTCACGTGCAAGAAGAGATGGAGAATACTTAGAATTAATAGGAAATTATTATCCATGCGATGAAACTGAAACTAAGATAAATGAAGAAGTAGCATTAAAATGGTTAAATACTGGTGCTATTCCAACAGATACTGTTAGAAACTTGTTTAGTAAAGCTGGAATTATGAAAAAATTTGCTGAATCTAAAAGCAAAAAGGTAAAATAGTATATGAAGTTAAAAGAGCTAGCTGAATTTTTAATTAAATCTATTGTTTTGGATACAGATAGTATTGTAGTAGAAGAGAGGGAAAGTGACAATAGTGTTTTGCTTCTTGTAGCGAAAGTAAATGAAGATGATATTGGTAGAATTATAGGTAAAGATGGTAAAGTAATTAATTCAATTAGAACTCTTTTGCAAGAAGCAAGCTCGTTAAAAAATGAGCAGTATGTTAAGTTTGAAGTAGAAAAATGTTAAGTTTTTGCAAGTAATAATAAACTATTAATAAATATATAATTAGTTTGAAATATTTATTAATAGTTTTTATTATATATATTCTTGAAATTTAGCTTTTAAGTCATTATAGAAGTCATCCTAATGGAACTTTTTAATTATTAGTTTATATTATTAGTATAGGAACATATTTTGAATGTTTGGATCATTACAATGTTCTAATCTATTTTAAATTTAGTGAATATTTTTTGTTGAAATTGTTTGAATTTTTTCTTGTTTTTTCACACTATTTATGTTATAATCTTGAATCGTATGAAGGAGGAGATATAAATGAATGACAAAAATTTAATAAATGAAGATGAAAATATAGAGTCAAAAGAATTTCCAGAAATTGGTTATTTAAATAGACAAGAATATTTAAATTTATTAAGAAATACAATAATAAATGATATACTATATGATCAAATACGTTTTGCTTTTCCAGAATTACTTCTTGAAAAAAGAAGTCTTACAGATAAAGAAATTGAAAATATATTTTCACATATTAGAAATAAGGCTGATAGTTCTATGATATGTAAGCGCTTGATTGAAAAAATAGATGGAAAATATAATATGCTTATAAGTAAATATGATACTTTAATAAAAAGACATAATTACAATTATTTAAAAAACAATAAGGCCGGATACCATAAGCAGAAACAGAAAATATATGAAGAAATCAAAAGTATTTACTATAGCAATAATAGGATCATTGGCCACCGTGGTATGAAGATATTTCTGGCACGGAAAGGAATATATCTGAGTAAAACTACCATCCACAGATATATGAATCAGGAACTGGGCTTACATGCAGTAACTATGCGGAAAAAACAGACCTATGTACATGGAGAA
>CATKYP010000250.1 GCA_949840855.1 uncultured Bacilli bacterium
TCAAATATTTATTATTATTTTTAAAAAAAAGTGGATATAAAATAAAAGTTAAAACAACTGTAAACATAGGTGTAAAAAACGTTAAATCATTTACTAAATATGGTAGATAATTAGTAAGAATACCATCTAATATTATTGAAATTATGCTAATTATTATAATAGATATCATTACTTATTCTCCTTAAGGATTGTAACATAATGAATATTAGAAAAATCTTGGCTTGTTTCAACATACAAAGTTTTACTAATATTATATCTATCACTTTCAATTTTTTTTACTCTACCTATATATATTCCTCTAGGAAATAAACTCCCAAGACCACTAGTTAAAACTACATCTCCTTCTTTAACCTCGCTATCTTTTGATACTCCTGTAACAGTTATAGTATTACTTTTCTTATCATATCCATTTAGTATGGCATAAGTATCTCCACCACCTGTACTAATAGATACTGATACTTTATAATTTAAATCATCTGAAGTAATTAACTTAACCTCACAAGAATTATTACTAACTTTAGTTGTTTTTCCAATTAGCCCTCCTGTAGATAAAACTGCCATATCTTCTTTTATTCCATCTTTCTTTCCTTTATCTATAGTAATAGTATTAAACCAATATGATTTATTTCTTGAAAGAACTGTTGCATTAACAGTCTTATATTCTGTAAATGTCTTGTTAAGCTCTAATGCATCCTTTAATTCTTCTATTTCCTTTTCTAAACTGCTATTAACATTTTTTTGAATAAGATAAGTATCAGACATATCTTTATTTTTATCAGTATTAAGAGAAACAAAAGGATACATCACAACCTTTTCTATAACTACACTAATATCTTTTAAATATTTCTCTATTATCCCCATCTTACGATTAAGCTTCAATGAATAAAAAAAGCAGGATATAACAAGTAGCACAATAATACAAATAATTATTATTTTATTTTTATTTTTCTTATTATTTTTATACATATAATCAACTCTTTTTCCTGTTCTCATTATAGTATAAAATCACCCAAAGAACAACTAAAGATTCAAAATATCATGGCTTTCATAAAAACTATAATAAGTATTGTCTCCTACTATAATATGATCAATTATTGGTATTTTATTCACACAGCCTATCTCAACTAAACTTTTAGTAAATAAAATATCTTCTCTACTAGGATTAGTATCTCCAGATGGATGATTATGTATACATACAATTGATGAAGCGCTAGTTAAATAAGCTTCTTTAAATACCTCTCTTGGATGAACAATACTTCTATTAATCGTACCTTTAAACAGCAGTTTTCTCTCAAGCAATTCTTGTTTATTATTCAAATACAAACAATAAAATTCTTCCTGCATTTTTCCAACAAATAAATCTTTACAAAACTCATATATTTCTTTAGCATTAAGTAATTTTTCTTTATGTTTAGGAGCATTTAAATAAATCCTTTTACCAAGTTCAATAGCCGAAGTTATCTCTATTGCTTTAACTGGTCCGATTCCTTTTAAAGATATTAATTTATTTAAACAGACATCTTTTAAATATTCGATTCCACCTACTTCATTAAGTACATTAATAGCAAGATCCATAGAACTATATTCTCTAGTACCTGTCTTTATTATAATTGCAAGTAACTCTTGATTAGAAAGACCACTAGCACCTACTCTTAAAAATCTCTCTCTTGGTCTTTCATTTTTTGGAATATCTCTAACATACATAAAATAACCTCCTATTATATTATTCGAGGTAAAATTAAAAATTTATACTACTTATTTAAAACCATTTCCTCATAGCTAGATAAAATAACAGAATTTATTGAATCAATCTCATTATTTGATTCTGCATTACTAAGCAATATATCAAATTGTTCTAAATTAGTTAAAAAATCCTTATTTTTAATTTCCCTTTCATAGAAATATAGATTATACCCTAACTTATTATAAATAGAACTTATTTTT
>CATKYP010000251.1 GCA_949840855.1 uncultured Bacilli bacterium
TATTTTATATTTTGATATATTTTAAATATGATTTTCGGTGATTAATTAATAGTAGTATTATTAAACTATTAAGAGACTTAGTGGTTGGTGCAAACTAAGAGTTTAATAAATATGAAATACAAATTATGAGGGATGATTCGTTGGTCGCGTTAAGATAGTGAGTGCATAAGTTTTTTTATGAAATAAGGTGGTAACGCGGATTTTTCGTCCTTAATGGTTGATTAATCTGCGTTTTTTTAGGAGGTAAAATGGATATAGAATATGAAGTTAGAGTATTAGATATTAATAGTACTGACTTTATTAAAAATCTTGAAAATATGGGGGCCCAATTTAAGGGTGATTTTATACAAAAAAGGTATGTGTATGATTTTAAACCAGTAAATTCAAAAAAATGGATTAGACTTAGAACGAATGGTTATAAGACTACACTTACTATTAAAAATATAATTTCATCAGAAATCGATGGTACTAAAGAAACAGAAATAGAAGTTAGCGATTTTGAAAAATGTAATCTAATTCTTAAAGAGCTTGGATATATACCAAGATCTTATCAAGAAAACAGAAGAATACAGTATGATTTAAATGGTGTAGAAATTGATATTGATTTTTGGCCTCTTATTCCAACGTATGCTGAAATTGAAGGATCTTGTGAAGATGCAGTGTATAATGTGCTTTCATTACTTGGTTATGATAAGAATGATGTTACTTCTTTAGATGTTGATAGTATTTACTTAAAGTATGGCATAAACTTAAATAAGATAAAGGAACTTATATTAGAGGAGGAAAGAAAATGAAATTATTTGAGGATTTAAAGTGGCGAGGTCTAATTAAAGATGTTGCTGGAGAAGATTTAGAAGATAAATTAAATCAAGGGGGATTAACTTTTTATATTGGTGCTGATCCATCTGCTGATAGCTTGCATATTGGACAACTGCCTACATTTTTAGTTGCAGAAAGACTTAGAAGAGCAGGTCATAAACCAATTATTTTGGTAGGTGGTGCGACAGGTCGTGTTGGAGATCCTAGAGGGACAAAGGAAAGAGAAAAGTCTGATGTAAAAGTAGTAGAGTATAATTTTGAAAAGATAAAGATACAGATGAAAAAATTATTTGGAAAAGATACTTTAGTTGTTAATAATTATGATTGGTTTAAAACATACAATTTTATTGATTTTTTACGAGATGTTGGTAAATATGTTAATGTATCTTATATGATAAATAAAGATTTAGTGAAAAGACAGATGGAGTCTGGTATTTCTTATGCAGAGTTTTCTTATATGTTGATACAAGGATATGATTTTAAATATATTCACGATCATTATGGGGCAACACTACAATTCGGTGGTTCTGATCAGTGGGGTAATTTAACAACTGGTATTGAGTTAATTAGAAAGTTAAATAATGAAGAGGTATATGCATTTTCCTGTCCATTAACTCTTGATTCTACTGGAAGAAAGATTGGAAAAAGCGAAGGAAATGCTTTATGGTTAGATAAAGATAAAACATCTAGTTATGAGCTATATCAGTTTCTAATTAATTTTGAAGATGTAATGATGGATAAATATTTAAAGGTTTATACATTTCTAACAAAAGAGGAAATAGAAGATGTACTAAAGAAGCATAATGAAAGCCCTGAAAAACGTTTTGCACAGAAGACGTTAGCGAAAGAAGTAATTACCTTTTTACATGGTGATGATGAATACAATCAAGCAGTTAATATTAGTGAGAAATTATTTAGTGGAGATATTTCTACTTTTACATCAGCTGATATTGAAGTTGCCTTTAAAGGTCTTACTCCTTATGAGACAAATGGCGAGAAAAATATCGTAGATTTACTAGTAGAGGCTTCTATTTGTAATAGTAAAAGAGAAGCTAGAGAATTTGTTAGTAATAGGTCTATTTCAGTTAATGGTTTTATAGTGGATGATTTGGAGTA
>CATKYP010000252.1 GCA_949840855.1 uncultured Bacilli bacterium
TATTTATTGTTTAAAACAATAATCTCTTTTTTGGAATCTGTTGTTTTGGATAGTAATATATATTTATCATCATTTTTTATACTATATATATCATAAATTTCATTCTCTTTATTTGTTATTAGTTCTTTTTCTTCTTCTGTTTTTAAATCTCGTATTGAAATTCCTGTATCTGTTTTGTATAAGATTTTATCTAGACTTGGAAAAATTAATTCGTTGTCCTTAATATCAGGATAGTCTTTTATCTTTTTAAAATTAGAATTGAAGACCTTGTTTCCTAGTTTGTAATGTGAGCCGATTTTAGTCATACCACCGTGTAATTCTTTACTATCCTCATATAGTATTATTACTTTGCCTTTTTCTATATTATATTTTAATAATGTTGCTTTTTCTTCTCCATCGTAATATAAGTAGACATTGGTATCATCATAAAAGATACTTGCCAATTTTTTATTTTTTAACCTCTCACTTTTAATTGTATATTTATTATTTATTCTTTTTATCGAATAAATTTCTTTTTTATCAATTTTATTTCTATCAAAAGCAAGTTCTTTTTCTTTTTTCTCTTTTGCTTTCAACATTGAAGATGAGATGATTACTATTAGTCCAAGAAGGGCTGATAGTAATATAGCATACTTTATTCTTTTCTTCATATTAATACCTCATCTTAATTATAAAACATAATTTATTTTTTGTGTATACTTTTTTTTTAATTGGTCACAATACTTATAGGAGAGTGATATTATGGAAATTAGTATTAGAGGTCATATTTTAGAAAATTTTAAAAATGACAGTATAGAGCAAATTAGAGAAGCTGTAGAACAGTCTGTTAGTGCAACAGATGAAGAAGTTCTTCCTGGTCTTGGAGTTTTCTTCTCCCTTCTATGGAATGAAGCTGGAGAAGATATAAAGGAGCAAATTATATCATTAGTAAAAGATGGAATTTCTAAAGCTAGTTAGTAGCTTTGGCTAGTTCATTAAAAATTGTATTCATTAGAGTATTAAAGGTGGTTTCAATAGCATTTGATAAAGTTAGTGAGGCATTAGAAAGCATATTGTTATAATGCTTTTCTTCTTCAACATAGTTTTTAGCATCTAACTTTTTACCATTTTTGACGTCATTTTCAAACCTTTCAATAGCAGAGTTTGTTAATGTCGTCTTTTTAGCATTTGTGAACTCATAATATCCTAAAGCCTGTGTTATATAAAGACCTATAAAAAGTAAAAATAAACATAGTATTGTTAAACGAACAGCATGTTTATACTTCATTTTCTTTAATCACCTCACATATTATATTTGAAATAGCAACAGTAGTATTCATCACTTCTTCTATTGTGTTTTCTGGACCACCAATTTCTACTAGGATAGTATGTTCTGAAAAGTCTTGATTATAGACACCATTTACTCCAGGCCCTTCTTTTTGATAGATTCCTTTACTTAAGCCACTATACCTTTCAACAATTTTATTATTTATTCTTTCTGTAAAAGCTAAGTTTTTTTGATAATTTGGATTTTCTAGTCCTATTAAAAACAACACCTTAGCATATTTTGTGTCGCCTATAGTGATACTTGTTCTATCATGAGACAGTGAATCCCTATGTACATCTATAAAATATTTTAGACTATCATTATTTGCTTTAGCATCCTCCATATAAATTCTACTTGCTTTGTAACTACTGGCATAATTCCAACTATTTAAGTTAAGAACGTCTTTGATACTTCTTTCTTCTACTAAAGTTTTATACCCTTGTTTTTCAAAAATATCTTTCATTATATAATTATTTATTGTTACACTAGGATTTATATTATAGGCAATATCTCCAAGTGAGTATTCTTCTGTTTGATGAGAATTATAAATATATATTAAAGGATTATTATTAGTGGTTTGAGTTAATTCTTTGGTAGTTGTATTTGTT
>CATKYP010000253.1 GCA_949840855.1 uncultured Bacilli bacterium
TCAATAAAATATCACTTCCTAATCTTTTTGTTTTAATGTAAAAAAAAATCATTAAATTTAGTACACTTAAATTATACTAATATAAAAATGATTGTTCTTTAATTTAATCTTAAATAAATCTTAAGATTTTCTTAAATTATTCAATTGGCAATTCTACATGAAAAATCGTTTCTTCTTTGTTACTTTCAGCAGTTATTATTCCATTATGTAATTCTACTATATCTTTAGCAATTGCAAGCCCAAGCCCACTTCCTCCAGTTTTCGAGGTTCTTGATGAATCTAGTCTATAAAATTTTTCAAATAGTCTGTCTAATTTTTCTTTTGGTATTTGTTTTCCTTTATTTATAATATCTATTATTACATTTGCATCATTCTTTCTTATATTAATAGTAATATTACTTTTTTCTCTACTATAATTAATTGCATTTTTAATTATATTTGTAAAAACTCTACTTAATTTATCTGGATCTGCAAATATATTAGTACTTTCTTCTGAATTAATATCTATTTTCTTATTTAATTCATTTAATAAAGGATAAAAATCATCTATTATTTGTTCTATCATTAAATTGAGGTTTAAATTTTCTTTTTCTAAAACTATTTTTTCTGAATTAAATCTAGCAATATCAAAAAGTTCATTAATAAGTTCCTCTAATCTAAATGATTTATCTAATGCGATATTTATATATTTCTTTCTTTTCTTTTTAGGCATATCATCTATTTCATATAGTATTGATAAATAACCTATCATACTTGTTAAAGGTGTTTTAATATCATGAGCAAGATAAACAATTAAATCATCCTTTTTTTGTTCACTTTCACGAGCTAGTCTTTCATTTTTTAAAGCCTCTCTTTTTAAAATATTCATTTTATTTTGGATATATTCTAGTTCAGGAGGTAATTCTATATATTCAACATCTTTGTTCATAAGATTATCTGAAGCATTAGACAAAGTTGTTATATAAGAGAAAATTCTTTTTAACATTTTATAAAGCAAAATTAAAACTGTTATTGTCCATATGACTATTATTATAACTAACATATTAAACACATTCAAAATATTAGTACAAAACCTATAAATTACTGGTGATATATCATACAGCCATTGAAAGTCTGCTCTACTAATAATCACTATAAATATGTAAGATATTAGTGGAATAAATATTGTTGCTATTACTACTTTACCAATGAAATTTAGAAATGTTTGCTTAAAAAGCCTATCATTATTTATCAATTTTATATCCCACCCCATAAATAGTTTTTATATACTTTGGATCCTTTACTGTATCTTTCATTTTTTCTCTTAAATGCCTAATATGAACCATTATTGTATTATTATCTTTTTCAAAATACTTTTCTTTCCATACTTTCTCAAATAATTCATCACTTTTTATAACATTTCCTCTATTTTCACATAATAGCCAAAGTATTGAAAATTCTAGCTTTGTTAAGTCTATCTTTTTTTCGTTAAAAAAGAACTCGTGTGTATCTGCGTTTATTAATATTCCTCTAAAATCAATTACATTTTGTTGTTTTTTAGAACTATCATACTTTTGATATCTTCTGAGTTGTGCTTTAACTCTTGCAATCAATTCTAATGGTTGAAAAGGTTTTGTTATGTAATCATCAGCACCAATTGTTAATCCATTTATTTTATCAATTTCCTCAACTTTTGCTGTTTCAAATATTATTGGAAATGTATATCCTAATTTTCTTATCTTTTTACATAAATCAAATCCATCAATTTCAGGCATCATAACATCTAAGATTGCTAAATCTATATCTAAATTATCTATATTATTCAATACGTCTTTACTTGAGTAGTATTTTAAAATCTCATAATTTTCGTTTTTTAAGTATATTTCAATAAAGTCAACAATTTCTTTTTCATCATCTACAATTAAAATTTTACT
>CATKYP010000254.1 GCA_949840855.1 uncultured Bacilli bacterium
AGCATATCATAAGGGAATTTCTTTAATTGATAATGCATACCTTCATATTAATAAAAAGATTATATTAAAATTAGATATAAAAGATTTTTTTGATAATATTAGTTTCTTGGATATTTATAACAGTTGTTTTTCAATAGAGTATTTTCCTAAGTCTGTTGGTTATTTACTTACTTGTTTATGTACTTGTAATAAAAAATTACCACAAGGCGCGCCTACTTCTTCTTATATATCAAATTTAGTTATGAAAGATTTTGATTGCATTATTGGAGCTTATTGTGAAAGTAATAATATTTCATATACAAGGTACTCTGATGATATGACATTTTCTGGTAATTTTGATCCAAGTATTATTATAAAAAAGGTTAGAAACATGTTATATATATTAGGGTTAGAGCTCAATGATGAAAAAATATGTGTTATCAGTAATGATTATAAACAAGTAGTTACAGGAATAGTTGTTAATAAAAAATTAAATATAGATATTAAATACCGTAAAAAGATAAGACAAGAGATTTATTATATTAGAAAATATGGCCTGAAAGAACATTTTAAATACGTAGAACACTTTGATACAGAGGTAGATTACGTGCTTAATTTATATGGAAGAATTTTATATGTTTTACAAATATGTAGAAATAGAGAGTTTAATAGTTATAAAAGATATTTGAAATCGCAGTTTGATTTTTTATAATATTTATGATAGACTATTACTAGTTTTAGGAGGTATTTTATGAAAATTGCTTTACTAATTATATCTATTTTATTAATAATTATTGTTTTACTACAAAGTGGAAAAGCTGAAGGGCCTTCACAGATTATTTCAGGGGGCAGTTCTTCTTTATTTAATAAAAGAAAGGAAAGAGGTTCAGAACTAGTTATTAGTCGTATTACATTAGTGTTAGGACTTACATTTTTTGTAATATGTTTAGTTACATCTTTTAAATAACAATATTATTAATAGTTTTATGTATTACGGTTTTGTAATACTTTTTATAGGAAAATTTGGAAATCAATATGTAGGTTAACAAGTTTAAAATATAAAGATAGGAAAAGTTTATTTATGGAAATTACATTTTTTGGTAGTAGTTCAAGAGAATTAGAGAATAGGCACTCTGTTTCTTTTCTTGTGGAAGATACTTACTCTAATTTATTAATTGATTGTGGTCCTGGTTTAATGTCAGGAATTTTTAAAGCAAATAAAAAAGTAAACGATATCAATAATATTTTATTAACACATGTTCATGGTGACCATATTTCTTCTTTTGCTTATTTTGTATGGTATAGAAATATTGAGAATTTTGGAAATATGTCTCAAAATGATTTATTTGTATATGGTAAAAAAGATGTTTTAGATCTTGCAAAATATAATGTGGAGCATATGTATCCAGAAATTAAATGGACTTTTGAAATTCATTATTGTGAGTTAGATGATAAAAGTATTTTTGAGTGTGATACTTTAAAAGTAGAGGTTTTTAATTCAATTCATACTGTACCTTGTTTAGGTTGCGTAATTGAGTCAGCTGATAAGAAGATAGTTTATTCTGGTGATACTTTACCTAATGATTTTTTATTAGAGTATGCAAAGGATGCCGACTTATTAATTCACGATACAATGTTAATGAAAAGAGATTTTAGTCTTGCAAAAAAAACTATGCATACTATTTCAGAAGATGTTGGAAAAATAGCAAATAAAGCAGGTGCTAAGGTTTTAGCTTTAGTTCACATTGAACCACAAATTTTTGGAAAAGAGAATGAAATGATTTTAGAAATTCGTAAGAAATATAACGGAATTATTATGATTCCAACAGAAGGTACTGTGTATAGTATATAAATAAAAAGATATAATGATAATAAGAATGTTTTATCATTTTTTGTTTAATATTGATTTTTATGTGTTA
>CATKYP010000255.1 GCA_949840855.1 uncultured Bacilli bacterium
TCTTTTTACAAATATATCAATTTCTTCTTTTGTATTATATTTTCCTAAACTTACTCTTATAGGACTATAATTTTCTAAATCTGCATTACAAGCTATGAGTACATGAGATGGTTCAGCAATTTCAGAATTACAAGCAGATCCTGTTGAAACAAAAATATTAAACGATTCTAACATTAATAATAATTCTTCAGCTTTTACACCTTTAAATGCTATACTTGATGTATGGGGAAGTCTATTTTCCAAATCACCATAAATAACAACATCATCAATATTATTTTTTATTTCAAGCTCCATATAATCTCTTAAGTGTTTTAATTTATCATTTGATCTATAATTATCGTTTAATATTAATTCTATTGCTTTTCCCAAGCCAATAATGTATGGAACATTTTCTGTGCCACCACGCCTATTTTTTTCTTGATGACCAAATATTAATGGTGTAAATGTAACTTTATTTTTCACATATAAAACACCGATTCCTTTAGGAGCATTAATTTTATGTCCAGACAATGATAAAGTATCTATATTTAATTCGTTAACATCAATTTTTATTTTGCCTATTGCTTGAACTGAATCTGAGTGGAATAAAATATTATGGTTCTTTGCAATCTGTCCAATTTCTTTTATTGGATATATGTTTCCAATTTCATTATTAGCCATCATAATTGAGATTAAGCAAGTATCATCAGTAATTGATAATTCTAATTCATTTAAATTTATTCTACCTAAATTATCAACTGATAGATAAGTAATATTATAACCAATACTTTCAAGGTATTTCATTGTTTCCATAATAGAGGCATGTTCTACTTTAGTAGTAATTATATGTTTTTTTCAGGATAATTTCTCACAGCACTCATAATAGCAACCACATTACTTTCACTAGCACAACTAGTAAATATTATTTCGCTTTCATCAGCATTTAATAACTCAGCAACTTTTCTTCTTGCATTTGTAATTTCATCCCTTACTTCTTTACCAAAGGAATAAGTACTACTAGGATTACCAAATTGTTCTTTTAAATAAGGTAATATTGCATTTAATACTTCTTCATCGCATTTTGTAGTAGCATTATTATCTAGGTATATTTTTGAATTCATACAAATCTTCCCTTCGTTTTACATGTTATTCCAAACATAGTTAATATTGATCTTACTACCATGCTTGATGATATGTCAATTACTATTAATTGCAATAAACTAATTTTTGACCACTACCACTACTGAATAATTGATTTTCCATTTATTTATAATAGCTTATCACCTATTTAACACGCATACACATTCAACGTGATAAGTTCTTGGAAACATATTAAATAATTCAATACTTTTAAAATTATATACAGTAGATAATTCAAATAAATCTCGTGCAAGAGTTACAGCATCACAAGATATATATATTATATTTTTGAACTTCTCTTTTAATAAAACATCCTTTGTTTTTCTATCAAGTCCGCTTCTTGGAGGATCAACTATTACTGTATCAAATTCATTGTTAAAATTACTTATTACATCTTCAACTTTACTATTTATAAACTCTATATTTTTAATATTATTAAGCCTTTTATTTTGATTAGCATCAACAACTGCTTCTTCAACTACTTCAACACCTACTACTTTTTCAACTAAATCGCTGACTATAATACCTATTGTTCCAACACCACAATATAAATCAAGAACTATCTTAGATGATAATAATAAAGTAATATCTCTCACATAACTATAAAGTTTTTCTACTATTTCATCATTAACTTGAAAAAAGGATTCTTTTCTAATATTAAACTTTTTATCCATTATATAACTAGTAATATACTCTTTTGTAATAACCTCATCATTTATTATTAAACTATCACAGATATCTCCAAAAGGCTTCTTATTATTAACATTTCCTTATAT
>CATKYP010000256.1 GCA_949840855.1 uncultured Bacilli bacterium
TAATACTACTAAATCAATATACATTACTTCAATAACTCCTTTATATAAATATTATTATCTAATTCATATCCAAGATCTGTCTCATCATAATGGCCAGGATATAGTTTTGTCTCTTTTGGATATTCTTTTATCAGCTGAATACTTTCTCTCATATCATTTTCACATCCTCCAGGAAGATCCATTCTACCTATAGAATCTTTAAAGATGAAGTCTCCATCAAACATTACTTTATCTTCTTCGAAGTAGAAAGTAATCTCATCTTTTGCATGCCCAGGAGTTTCAATTACTTCAAAATTAAAATTACCTATATTATATTTCCCATTAGGAGAAATACTTTTCTTAAATATTTTAATACTTCTTTTAGTTAAGAAATGTCTAAGTGCTCCCACATGATCAAAATGTGAATGAGTAATTAATACACCTAGTATTTTACAGTCCCCAATTTTTTCTTTTATATTAGAGTAATCATCTCCTGGATCTACTACTAAACAAGTTTTATCTTTTTTTAAAATATAACAGTTTTCATCAAGTGGGCCAACCACAACACGCTCAATTTCCATCCACAAGCACTCCTTTACTATATAACTATTTTATACTTTTATTAATATTATTGCAAGTAAGTTGACATACTTTTAATAACCATCATACAAATTTTACAATTAATAAAACAAAAAAGAACCCAAACATAAAGAGTTCTTAAAATTTAAGCATTTCTTAAAAATGCAACATATCCACGATAAGCTTCATAAATATCAACTTTGCTAGATACTTCCCAAGGAGCATGCATACTAAGTATTCCAACCCCACAATCAATTACTTTAACATTATAATTGGCAAGAATATAAGCAATAGTGCCCCCGCCACCTATATCAACTTTACCAAGTTCTGAAATTTGAAATGAAACATCATTTTCATCCATAATTTTTCTAATCTCACCAACATATTCAGCATCAGCATCATTGCTACCACTTTTACCGCGGCTGCCCGTATATTTACAAAAAGCTAACCCTCCACCTAAGAAAGACGAATTTCTTTTATCCATTACATCTTTATATAAAGGATCATAACCTGCATTCACATCACTCGAAAGCATTTTAGAATTTTTTAAACATCTTCTAACAGCAAGTGAATCTCCTTCACCAAGAAGATTGGCAATTTCAGCTATAGCATTATCAAAGAAATGTGACTCCATACCAGTAGCACCAACACTTCCAATTTCTTCTTTATCTACCAAAATACAACTAAGTGTTTTTATAGGTGTTTCCTCTATTTCTAAAAAAGCCTGAAGAGAAGTATAAGCACATATTCTATCATCTTGTCCATAAGCCATAATCATACTACGATCAAACCCTAAGTCTCTTGCACGACCTGCTGGTACAATTTCTATTTCAGCTGATAAAAAGTCTTCCTCTTCTATATCATATTTGTCCTTTAATATTTTTAAAATATTCTTTTTAACTACTCCATCTTCATTATCATCACCAAGTGGTATACTACCTACTAAAATATCAAGTCCTTCTCCTTCGATTAAACTAGAAGCTTTCTTTTCCATTTGTTTCCCTGCAAGATGTGGAAGTAAATCTGTTATACAAAAAACTTCATCACTATCATCTTCTCCTATTTTAATTTCTACTTTAGATAGATCTTTTTTAATAACAACTCCATGAAGAGACAAAGGAAGAGTTACCCATTGATATTTTTTTATTCCACCATAATAATGAGTATCTAAATAGGCATATCCATCTTCTTCATATAAAGGATTAGCTTTTAAATCAAGTCTCGGAGAATCTATATGTGCCCCTAATATGTTCATTCCATCACTTATTTTATTATTTCCTATTATAAATAACGCAATAGATTTACCGTTATTATTTATATATACTTTATCCC
>CATKYP010000257.1 GCA_949840855.1 uncultured Bacilli bacterium
GATTTTTTAGGAGTTAATATGAAAAGAGTATTTGAAAAAGAGTTTTACGGAAAAAAAATAGTTGTAGAAAATGGAGAACTTGCAAAGCAAGCAACTTCAAGTGTTTTGATAAGATATGGAGATACTGTTGTTTTAACAGCGGTTGTTTTAAATGATAATGTTAATTTACTATCAGATTTTTTTCCGCTTACAGTTAATTATCAAGAAAAGTTGTATTCTGTAGGGAAAATTCCTGGAGGTTTTATAAAAAGAGAGGGACGTCCTACAGAAAATGCAACTCTTGCTGCTCGTATGATAGATAGACCTATGCGTCCTTTATTTCCAAGTGATTTTAAGAATGAAGTACAAATAATTAATATGGTATTAAGTGTTGATCAGGATTGTTCACCAGAAATTGCAGCTCTTTTGGGATCTAGTATTGCCACTAGTATTAGTAAAATACCTTTTAATGGTCCAATAGCAGGAGTTAAAGTCGGATATATTGCTGGTAATTATATAATAAATCCAACACAAGAAGAAAGTGAAAACTCATTAATTGATTTAACAGTAGCAGGTACTAAGGAAGCCATTAATATGGTTGAGTCTAGTGCACACGAGGCTAGTGAAGAAATTATGCTTAATGGATTAATTAAAGGTCATAATGCAATAAGAGAACTAATACAGTTCATTTCAGAGATAGTAGAAGAAATTGGCGTTCCTAAAATGGAATATGAACGTATTGAAATTGAAGAAAAACTTAGAAGTGAAATTGATACTTTAGCATCTAATAGGCTTAATGAGGCTTTAAGAATAAAAGAGAAACTTGCAATGCACGAAATGGTAGACTCTATAAAAAGTGAGATAGTAGAAATTTATAGAGAAAGGAATAGTACTCTTGTTGAAGATGAGCTTAATATGCTACTTACAAAGGTGAAAATGGTACTTTCTGATATAGAATATCGTGAATTTAGAAAGATAGTTGTTTGTGAAAATATTCGTGCGGATGGTAGAAAAATGGATGAAATTCGTCCACTTTCTACTGGAATTGATATTCTTCCTAGAACTCATGGGTCAGCATTATTTACAAGAGGCGAGACTCAAGCTTTATCTATTACAACATTAGGAGCACTTGGAGAACATCAAATTTTGGATGGTCTTGGAATAGAAGATCAAAAGAGGTTTATGTTACATTACAATTTCCCTCAGTTTTGTGTAGGTGAAACTGGTAGATATGGTTCGCCAGGAAGACGAGAAATAGGACATGGTGCTTTAGGTGAGAAGGCTTTGAAGGAAATTATTCCAAGTGAGGAAGACTTTCCTTATACTATTAGAGTTGTTTCAGAAATTTTAGAGAGTAATGGTTCAAGTTCACAAGCTAGTATTTGTGCAGGATGTATGTCTTTGATGGCAGCTGGAGTACCAATAAAAGCACCAGTTGCAGGTATTGCTATGGGATTAATTACATCACCTGATGAAAAGGATTATACAATTTTAACTGATATTCAGGGTATGGAAGATCATCTTGGAGATATGGACTTTAAAGTTGCTGGTACAAGAAATGGTATTTGTGCTTTACAAATGGATATTAAAATTAAAGGAATAACTGAAAAGATTTTGAAAGAAGCATTGGAACAGGCTAAGAAGGCTCGTTCTCAAATACTTGATGTTATAGAAAAAGAAATAAAAGAGCCTAGGAAAGAAGTATCTAAATATGCTCCAAAGACAGTTACATTTACAATTAATCCAAGTAAGATTAAGGATGTTATTGGAAAAGGCGGAGAGATGATTACTAAGATCATTTGTGAAGCGTCTAACGTTAGTGATGTCAATAATATTAATGCTGTAAAAGTTGATTTGGAAGATGATGGTAGAGTTATTATTTATCATACTGATAAGGATATAAT
>CATKYP010000258.1 GCA_949840855.1 uncultured Bacilli bacterium
TTAGAGGACTATCAAACTGTAGATGAAGGATTAGATCATTTGTTAAAGAAAGTTATATTAAGGTGTACTAATTATGATGAATTAACTGAAAAATTAAAATCTAAACGTTATACCTATAATAAAATTTCAAGAATGCTTTTACATATTTTAATAGGTTTTACTAAAGATGATGCTAAAAATATGAAAGAAATTTCATATATTAGAGTACTTGGTTTCAATGATAAAGGTCAAAACTATTTGAATAAAATTAAAAAAAGTGTAGATGTTCCTATATTAAGTAAATTTGAAAGGAATAATAAAATGCTTGATCTAGAACTTAAAGCCACAATTATTTATTCTATTCCGAAGAATGAAGCTGTCTTAATATCTGAAGAATATAAAAATCATTTAAAAAAAGAATTAGTTAAGATGGACTAATTCTTTTTATATTCTATTTTATCTCTTCTATTTTCATAAAGTTAGTAGCTTTTTCTCCTGTGTTAGGGAAACCTCCAGTAATTATTATTTTATCTCCCTTATTTAGCTGCATAAATTTCTTTGCCTGATTAATTGCATCAGCTACTAATTCGTCTGTTGATGCATATTCTGGTGTAACAACTGGATATACTCCCCAATTTAATGCAAGCTTGCGAGCAATTCTTTCACTTGGAACTGGAGCTAAAATTATTGCATCTGGTTTTAAGTTACTAATTTTTTGTGCACTAAATCCACTCATAGTTGCTGCAACAATTAGTTTTACATTTAAATCTTCTGCTGCTTTTACAACACTTTGTGCTAGTAAATCTGGTATTTCATGTCCTTTGTTAGCATCATATTTGGTACCATACTCTTCATAATACTTCTCTGCTTCGTCAGCAACTTCCCCTAAATATTGACTAGCTAAATCTGGATGGTCTCCTATTGTTGTTTCATCACTTAACCATACAGCATCTGTTCCATCAAATACTGCTGTTGCAATATCTGTAAGTTCTGCTTTGGTTGGGCGTGAGTTTTTGCACATACTTTTAAGCATTTCTGTTGCAACAATACAAATCTTTCCCTTTTCACGGCATTTTTTCATAATCATTTTCTGTAAAACTGGTACTTCAATAAATGGAACTTCAACGCTTAAATCTCCTCTAGCAATAATTATACCATCAGTTTCATCAATAATTTCATCAATATTTTCTATTGCTTTTTTAGTCTCAATTTTAGAAAGGATTGGCATATCAGGTCTTCCATATTTTTCAAGAAGCTGTCTTGCTGCTCTAACATCTTCTGCACTTGAGACAAAGCTTATTCCAAGATAATCGCCATCATGTTCACATGAATACTTAATGTCTTCCTCATCATCTTCTGATACAAATGGGATATTTAAATCTACTCCTGGAATATTAACTCCACGTCTACTTTGAAGTGTGGCGTCATCTAATATTCTACAAGTTACTCCATCCTCTTCAATAGATATAACTTCAAGTCTTACAAAACCATCATTTAGTAGTAAAACTGTACCTACTTTTAAATTATCAATAACTTGTGGATAGTTAAGACTAATTTTCTCACTATTACCAATTACGGGCTCTTTTACAATTCTAATTGTATTTCCCTTAATAAATTCAATATAATCATTTTCAAAATTACAAGTTCTAAGATCTGGTCCTTTAGTATCAAATAAAATTGCTACTTCCTTTCCTAACTCTTTACGGGCTCTTGCAACTAAATCTTCAGTTGTTTTTCTCTCTTCTAATGTAGCGTGTGAAAAATTAACCCTTGCTATATTTAGACCATTATTTACTAATGTTTTGAATATTTCCCAATTCTGTGTAGCGGGACCTATTCCACAAAGTATCTTTGTTTTTCTCATATTTTATTCCTCCTTCAATACACTTATAAATTATA
>CATKYP010000259.1 GCA_949840855.1 uncultured Bacilli bacterium
TTTATTATAAATATCAATAGAATTTTCCCATATATAGATTCTAATACTTGTTACTTTTTCTAATATTTAATAAATAACTTAATCTAGAAGCCCTATATACTTGATTTTCAAAAGACCTATACGAAAGAGGCACTACTAACTCAATACCATTATCAAATATAATCTTAGTAGTATTAAATTGTCCTTTAGAAAAGTTATTAATCTTATTAACAGCTAACCAAATACATTCTTTATCATCTGGACTAGATGTTGGAAAAAATATAATATCTCTTTCTTCCTCTACTATTATTGGCATTTTATAACTAGAGCCAATAATTGATTTAGCACCATCTTTTCTACCTTGATAACTACTACCAAAATATCTACAACTATGATCTAAAATATCAAAACTTTTACGAGAAACAACATAATCCCTGTTATCCTCCAATATTTTAGAACTACCATTTTCTAAAGATATAATTGCAAGTGTCCCTTCATTAATTTCATACTCTTTTTTCATTATTATTCTCCCCCCAATAGAAAACGTATTCCTTCGTTTTCCAACTAAAATAATACTACAACAGCCTGTCTAATTTTATCAGATTTTGTAAAAATCATTAGAATTTTTAAAAAAAAGAACAATTTTCAACAAAAATTGTACTTAATAAGTTCTTATAGGCAAAACCAGTTGAGTTAATGTTTCCTCTTCACTAGATTTTAAAATTATTGGTTTTATTTCTCCAACATAATGAATTTCCACAATATCAGTGGAAAAACTTTTTAAAGCCTCCATCATATATCTAGAACTAAAAGATATTTTTATATCATCAGAAACATTCTTTGTTACTTTCATTTTCTCTTCAACCCTACCTATTTCTATAGAAGATGATCTAAGTATTAAAGTATCTCCATCTGTTTCTAAAGTAACAATATTTTTTTCTTTATCACTTGTTAAAATGCTAGCTCTATCAATAACACTATAAAAATCATTTAAATTAGCTGTTATTATTACACTAGCTTCTTCTGGCATTAAATTAGCTGTATTAGGATATGTTCCATTAATTAATCTTGATTGAAACAATATATTTTTATATTTAAATAATACCTTATTATTAAAGATATGAGCTTCTACCAAACTATCATCATCTTCATCCATAATTCTAGTAAACTCAACAATATTATGACTAGGTATTACAATATTATAGCTTTCTTCGCTATCATTACTTAAAGTAACTACCTTTCTAGCAAGTCTATAACTATCTGTAGAATTACATTCTAAAATATTTCCTACTATATTAAAATTAATACCCGTTAAAACTGGTTTAGTTTCTTCATTACTTGCCGCAAAAGCTGTTTGATTTACAATATCTTTAAATACAGAACTGTTAATATCAATTTTTTTCTTACTTTCTTCTAAACTAATATTAGGATATTCACTTTCATTAATACCATTTAGATTAAATTCACTATTTTCTGTATAAATAAGTATCTTAATATCATCAATAACTTCTATATTAATATATTTATCTGGTAGTTTCCTAACTATATCTAACATATATTTACCTTGAACAATTATATTACCCTCATCTTCTACTTTAAAATCTTCCTCTTTATGTCCTTCGATAGTAGTTTGAATAGTTATATCATTATCAGAAGCAGTTAAAGTTAATTTATTCTTTTTTAATTCAAATTTTATACCTGCCAAAACTGGTATTAAGTTTTTAGTAGAAATAGCTTTTGATACTTTATTAATAGCCTCTTGTAATATATCTTTTTTAATTCTTAATTTCATTTAAAATTCCTTCTTTCTTTTAATATTATTTATATTTATAAATGTTTTATTATTATTATAGTGGAAATTGTGGAAA
>CATKYP010000260.1 GCA_949840855.1 uncultured Bacilli bacterium
ATAGATAAGTTATAAAATTTAGCCATCAATTTTATTCTATCAAATAATTCAAATGGCAAATATAATTTAAATATTCTCAAAAATATCACTCCTTCCTAATAGGATGATTTCCTATTAAATATTTTAATTTCTAAAAAAGCAGGATAAGAAGATAGCACCATAAACTTAAAAAGTCCTTATTATATAAGGATATTTAATGGTGCTATTCTTATTTCGTACTTACGAAATTCATCCTACTTCGTAGGTTAATATATAGGATGTTACTATATTTAACCCTTTATTTATAATAGATATTAATTTGTTATTAGCATCCTATTTTAATAAAATCCATAATTTTTATAGGATGACTAGACATAAGCATCACATCCTTTAAAACAGCAAAAAAGAAGACCTAAGTCTTCCTATAAATATTGCTATTTTATCATATTTTATCACTTGACTATATTTAGTCAATAAACTAAATTGTATTTTTTTAGTAGTCGAATAGTAAACTAAATTGACTTTAAACAGTAAACCAAATTGTATGCGAAAAGTACACTAAATTGTATTAAGATAGTTAACTAAGAGTATTCTATATTGCTATACAAACATATTTTGCATAACCCCCTTTTTTAATTCTTGTAGTAAATATAATTTTTTATTTTCCAGCTCAATTAGTTTATTATATTTATTAAGAATATTAGATATTCTATTTTGAGTTTCAATATTTGGTAATGATATTTTAATAGTTGATAAATTTGTAAAGTTTAATGTATTTCTAACTCCACCCTCAAATTTAGAAAAAGTACCTTTTTTAAATTCTTTAGATTGAAACCACTCCAATAAAAAATCTTTGTTTTGATTTGTTGTAAAGCATTCATATAATGGACTAACTAAACTAATCTTATTATCTTTCTTTAATGCTAAAGAACCAACATTTAATCTAGATGGATTATAAGCAAATACACCTTTTTCAATAACATAATAATTATTAGTATTACTACTTGCTATATTTCGATCATCAAATTGTTCATTTTGTGCTATAAATCCGAATTTGTTGCTCACACTTTCCACATAAGAATATTCGTTATCTTTGTTTTTTTTATTCCATTTTACTAATATCTTAGATAAAGTTTTTTCTTCAGTCTCAAACATATTAAACATTTTTTCTCTAAGTGATAATTTATATAACTTAAGGTCTTCTATTTTCTTAGTTTGTAGTTCTATTTTTTTATCTAGCAAAGTTAAGAAACTGGATAACATAAGCTGTTCTTCCTTTGAACAATAATGAATTTCCATATTATGTAATATACTACCTTTAACTCCAGAAACAGTTCCACCAGAAGTGACTTTTTTTAATTCATTTTGAAAATAATTACTCAAAAATTCATATTTCAAAAAAGTATTATCTATTAAAGCATTCCCTCTATATTTTATTACTCTTTGTGCTAATGCAATATTTTCTTTGTCAATTTGTGCAACGTTTCCACAAGGGGCTTCAGTAGTTATAAGTACATCTCCAACCTTCGGTTTTCCTCTATGCATAATTTCTTCGTATTCAATTTCGGCAACATATTCTTTGGAACAATCATAATCAATATATCCTTTTTTTACATTTTTCGCTGTTACTAAAAAAATTCCTGTTTCAGTTTTATTTGGTGTTTTTCCTCTATAATCAACATATGTTGTAACATTGCAAATTTTATCATGTTGCCACTCATCAGTAAATTCTTTAAATCTTAATTTAGGAACATTCATCATCTCACCACTTTTCCAGTCCTTAAGTTTGTTAATTAGATACTATAATTATATCATGGATTTTAAATATTTTATTACTAAATTGTATATTAAA
>CATKYP010000261.1 GCA_949840855.1 uncultured Bacilli bacterium
TGAGGAAAAAATTAGAGAAGTAATTAGAGAATATTGTATAGCTGATGGCTATGATGTAGATGAAACTGATAACGGAGAAAGCGCTTTAATAATGTTAAATAATAATACTTATGATATATTAATACTTGATATTATGATGCCTAAAATGGATGGATTTGAAATTCTTAATAAACTAGAACCAAATAAAAGAATTCCTACTATTGTTTTGTCAGCAAGGGATGAGGAAGATGATAAACTTGAAGGGTTCAATCTAGGAATTGATGATTATGTTACTAAACCATTTTCTCCCAAAGAATTGATGGCTAGAATTAAGGCTCTTGCTACAAGAAGTAAAATTTATAGTGATGAGAAGTATACTCTTGATACATTAGAAATAAATTTTAAAGCTCATACAATTAAAATTGATGATAAAAAAGTAGAAGTTACTCCTAAAGAGTTTGATATATTAACCTATCTTATTAAAAATAAAAATATTGCTATTTCAAGAGAACAGTTATTAAATAAACTTTGGGGATATGATTTTTTTGGAGATGATAGAACAATTGATACTCATATTAAAATGCTTAGAAATAATTTAGGAAATTATAGAGATCATATTGAAACAATTAGAGGAATAGGATATAAATTTAATGATGAAGAATAAGTTAATGAAAAACTCTCTTTCAATAGAAATATTTAAATATTTAATTCTTTTTTCTTTAATAATTCTTGCTTTTCTTTGGTTTTTTCAAGTAGTTTTTTTAAACTCTTATTATAAAAGTGTTAAGTTAAGAGAAATAAGGCAAGTTGCTAATACTATAATTAAGAAACAATATGAGGAAGATCTTCCACAAATTATAGATAATACCGCTTATGATAAAGGAGTATGTATTGAAATAACAGATAACTTTATGAGTATGTTAGAGTCATCTTCTATTGTTTCAAGAGGCTGTATTGTTGATTTTAAACACAATTATACTTATAAAAATGATTTTATTATGAGTGGTAGGAAAAGAGCAACTTATGAAATAGAAAACCATATATTTAAAAATAATACTTTAATATATGCTGTAAAACTAGATAATGATAGGTATGCATTTATAAATACTTCTATAGATCCTATGAACTCTACTACTTCTATTTTAAAAAATCAATTAGTATATGTTACAATACTTGTTTTTATCCTATCATTTTTAATAGCATTTTTTATATCAAAGAGAATATCGAAGCCGATAATAAAAATTAATAGAGATGCTAAGAAAATGGCAAATGGAAATTTTGATATAACTTTTACAAATAATGATAATATACAGGAAATAAATGAATTAGTTGAAACTCTTAATTATACAAAAGGAGAACTTAAAAAGACTGAAGAATATAGAAGAGATCTAATGGCCAATGTTTCACATGATTTAAAAACACCATTAACAATGATCAAAGCCTATGCTGAAATGGCAAGAGATTTAAATAAAAAACAAGAGAAAAAAAGAGAAGAAAATTTAAATGTAATAATCGATGAAGTAGATAGACTTACTCTTCTTGTAAACGATATTCTAGATTTATCAAAAATGCAATGTGAAATTGACACTTTAAAATATGAGAATTTTGATTTAATTGAGCTTATTAATAATATTCTGAAGAAATATGATTTTCTAATTACTAATGAAAAGTATATATTTGAATTCATACATACTAGTAAAGAGATAGTAGTTAAGGCTGATAAGAAGAAATTAGAACAAGTTATTTATAATCTTATCAATAATGCTATAAATTATTCTGGAGATGATAATCTTGTCAAAATTAATATATTAGAAAAAAGTGTTATAAGGGT
>CATKYP010000262.1 GCA_949840855.1 uncultured Bacilli bacterium
TTATTTATATTTTTCTTATTAAGAGCAAAAATAATAGATCTATTTTCTTCTAAATCACAATCAATATTATTAGTATTAATTATCTCTTTTATAAGAGAAATAGCATCGATCTGTGAATCATAATATAGCCTAGAAATATCTTTATTAAATAACTTTTCTAAAGTCTGATAAATAATACCCTGCATATAAGAAATTTTAGCAGTAGTATTAGCAGTTATAAGAGAACCAAACTTTCCTTTATCTATCAAAGCAACGAGTCCGTTATAATCTTTTAAAAAATAAGCCAAAGTACAACCAGTTATTCCTCCTCCAATTATCAAAACATCAACTTCAGTTTCTAACTTTTTGAAGGAAAAATCATACCTACTTCTCTCCTCTTCCCAAATAGACTTATTATCCATATATATTCACCAATATTAATATGAACAATGTCTAGAATTTTATTCATCGATCTTTTTTCGATAAAATAGTTTAAATATAAAATAACAAACAATTAAAGCTAGCAATATCTTAACAATAAAAGAATACTTACCAAAAAAGCTAACAACACTAGTCCAATTATTTCCAACAATACTTCCTATCCCAACTAAAACAATATTCCAAATAATAGTTCCTAAAGTAGTATAAATAGTAAACTTAATAATAGGCATAGAACTCATACCAGCAGGAATCGATATTAAACTTCTAACAATAGGAACAAAACGACAAAACAAAACTGCTCTACTACCTCTATTCGAAAAAAAACTATCTGCTTTTAAAACATCTTCTTCCTTTAAGGATAAACATCTACCTAATTTGCTATTAACAACTTTTAATAATCTATCCTTATTTAATAAAGCTCCCACTATATACAAAATATATGCTCCAACAAGTGAACCTAATGTAGCATATAAAACTACTAAAGATACTTCCAAATTAGTATAAGTAGTAAGTACTCCTCCAAAAATAAGTATAAATTCAGATGGAATAGGTGGAAAAACATTTTCTACAACTACCAACAAAAATATCCCAAAATAACCAAACTGATTCATCACATTAACAATAATTTCTTGCATACTTTCACCTAATAAATTTTATTCCTAAATAAAAAAAATATGTAAAAGTATTCTAATTAAAATAGTTAGGCTTCAACTTCTTAACAATACCATTTTTATCTATTATATCTTGTATAGTATCCCTATCCATTATAAATTTTGTATACCCCTTACTTTTCAAATAATAATATGCCTCTAATACTTCAGCTGGTACAAATTCTTCTACTTGCCAACCAAATTGTGGAAATATTATAAGTCTTTGTATATCACCAACTGTACAAGATATAGAATCATAAATCTTATCTTCATTATTTTTTAGATATTCTATAAAATAATCAAACGTTTTATTAGGAGAGGTTATAAAAAGTTTCTTATCTTTAATAATAGCCTTCGCCGCATTTAATGTCCTTCTTTCAGATAGTAAACTGTGTACAATGAGTATCTTATCATAATCTAAATTATTAGTTTTAATAATATCAATGGCAAAATGGAAATTATCTCCTGTATTAGTAGATTTATTTTCAACAAATATATCTTCACTATTTACTCCTTCAGCTATTGCAATATTTTTAAATATCTCAGCCTCCGCTTTATTAAGTACATTTTTTGAAACTTTACCAAATCCACCAGTAAATAATATTTTCTTACCATAACCATTTTTAAATAATTCAGCACACCTAACTGGAATATCCATATTCATACAACCACAACCAATTATTAAATCACATTTTTCCAGTGTCATATCAAGTCTCATGTAATCCCAAATTATTTTA
>CATKYP010000263.1 GCA_949840855.1 uncultured Bacilli bacterium
CTTCTAAATCCTCTTCCACATCTTTAAACCATCCTAATTCTTCATCCCATTCAAGTTCATTATTTTTTAGTCTAGCTATATTATTTAAAATAGAGTTCTTTAAATACCCAAACTTATTTACTATTTTTTCGCCATTCTCATCAACAAAATCACGTTCTAATACTCTTGGTATAATATAGTGCAAAATCATCAACAAATCCTTTGCTTCGTACTCATTTAACAGGTTTTCAAATAACTTGTCATAATTATAAATATCAGTATCATATGCAGTAATATATTTCCTATCTATTAAATCAATAGTTAAATAATTATGATTATCTTCAAAAATTCTATTTTTGGTTTTATCTTCTTTATCTGTTTGTTCTTTAATACTTTGTTTATTAGTATTTAGTTGTATATCATTTTCAAGAGATTGATAATCAAGGTATTGGTTTTCGGTATCTTGCTTTTGTATATCTGGTACTAATTGTGGTTCTTCGTTGATATTATAAATATATTCGATTTTCTTACTTTCAGTTTGATTAGGATATAGCTTAGTTATAGATAAATAATGATTTTCTTTTAATTCATTTAGTGTATTTCTAATTGATGTTTTACTTTCTTTAGAGTTAGAAACAAGTCCTACAAGTGAATAGTCCCAATCATTAGGTAAAGATAACATATAAGAAAGAAGTCCTTTTGCTTTTAAACTTAGATTTTTATTTTGTAGATGGTGATTACTCATAATTGTAAAATTTTTCGTTTTTTCAACTTTAAATACAGCCATCATAATCACCCTTTCTTTTTTCACACATGAAAAAAATCCTAATTTTTTAGGACTTTAAATCAAAGATACTACTTTTAAATACTTCTTTAAACGGCTTTATAAAATGCTTCCAATTATCAGGCACTTTATCATTACCACTTTTTACATAATCAACTCCGTTGTAATAGGTACATTTTAATATCCAATAGTATCCATCATAATCATAATTTTTACCATAATGACCATTCCATAGATTAGGCTTATATTCCCTAAAACTAGAAAGAATTCTATTTTTATTCTTAATTGTAAGAGATTCGTTTTCTTTAATAGATACCCAATTAATTCTTAAAGAATACTTTGGATTTTCTTTATCACTAAAATCAAGGATGTATCTATAATAGTTATTGTTAATACAAATGATAAAGTTAATGATTGATATATCAACTGTGTACATAACTTTTCTAGACTGAAAAGTATTCTTGCAGGTCTTGCAATAACGATTAGGCAAATGACTCATTAATCTTTCACCATCAAAGTCGTATTTTTCAAACCCTTTACGATAAGATTCACTTAATCCAATATCCCCTTGGTTAATATAATTCTTTTTCGGTTTCTTTTCTCCTAAATAACCATAGGCAATATTAAATGTATTCTGACTATTACAAAACGGGCAGGTTAATTTTCCCATCTAATTCCTCCATTACTGCAAGTTCTTAAACAAAAAAGCCTTTATTTATAAGTTCTCCCTATATGTCTTAGATCGGAGTCATTATGGGAGAGTTATTAGTTTCAAAAAGTGGTCTTGGATATTTAATTATGTATGGCTCACAGGTATTTAATATTAACCTTGTTATTACTAGTGTAGTAATTCTTGGTATTCTTTCTTATCTTATGTACTTTGCAGTGGATAAACTGGAATGTTACGTTAATAAAAAAAGAAGTTAAAAATATAATGTTCTTACAATAAAGGATTTTTGATGAAATTATACTTAAAATCCTTTTTTATTTAATTATTTATGATATTTCATTTCTTTAATATCTTTTGCAATTATTATTTTC
>CATKYP010000264.1 GCA_949840855.1 uncultured Bacilli bacterium
AAAAGAGTTATTACGACAATTTGATCAAGCCATGAATGGAGGAAAATCAACACAGGCAGAAGATAATAAAGAAGAAAAGGAGATTGATGATTCTGAAATAGAATTATTATAAGGTGAAGAATATGAATAGTGATACTAACGTGGGAAGACCCACAAAAATATTTTTAGTTTTTTTTGTAATAATTATTTTGACTCTTTGTTTTGCTTGGTTTTGTTATAATATATTTGATTCTAAAGATCCTTCAATTGTATCTAATTTAGAGGTTTCTTTAACTGAAAGCAAAAAGAGTATTAATAATGATGATGATATTGTAGTTCCTCATACATTTAATGTTACTAACAGGGGTAGTGTAGATGCCTCATATAAGGTAATGATATACGATAGTAGTAATGGTATGGGAGATGCTTCTCTTGATTTAGTTCATTATCAATTAATTTTAAATAATAAAATAATTAAGCAAGGAAGTTTTTCTGATATTTCTAATAATATTTTGGATTTAAGAAAGATAAATGGTAATTCAACAAACGAGTATAATTTAAAGGTATGGCTAGATGATGAGATAGTTGATGATGACATTAAATTTACTTATTCATTAAAGATAATGCCAGTAGTGGAGGAGTAATATGAAAAAATTTTTAATGGAGTATATTAATATTATTGGATTTGTTGCAACTGGATTTATCTTTGGAATTGCTTTTTTTCTAATACTATTTAATTTTTATCATTCAAAAGAAGTTTCTTCTACTTTTGTTAAGGGAGATGAATATGTAAATGCTTATGATGAAAGTAAATCTACTCTTGAAAAAATTAAGAGTAATATAGCAATATTTGATCCTAATAATTATAGAGGTTCTAATAGTCAAACTGATTTAATTTCAATCAAATCAAAAATAGAAATGTGTGTTAATTCATTTGAGAATACTAAAGCTAATGAGATATTTACTAAAAATGAAGTTAGTGTTTTAGATGTGTATAATTTGTTATCTTATTATCAAACTAATATTGTTAATGATTGTGTAACAGTACAGTTATATAGTTTAAGAAATTATAATGGAAGATTAAATTCTACATCATTTGAAATAATAAAACCTTATATTGAAAGTAATGCTGAACTTCTTTCTAATGATTTAGATTATGTTAAACGTAATTTACAGAATAATAGTAGTTTTGCATTTAGTAGTGATTATGATAAAATTAATGTATTTAATCTTGCTAGAGAAAGTTATACTAGAATAGAAACTTCATACAAAAATTCTGTAAAATTATTATTTAACGTATCTGAGTGGTTTAGAAAATATGTAGGAGGTGAGATACAATGAGAAAATTATTGAACCTACTATTTTCCTTTTTTAAATATGTATTATTATTGATTGCTTTTGGTTTTACATTATTTTTAGTTTTAAAAATGAATGCAAGGCTTAATAAAAATATAAAGGATTCAATTTCTGTATTTATACCTTATGTTTTGTTATTTATATTGTTTATTTTAAATATTTGTTTAGATAGAAAATATATTAAGAGAAATATCTTTTATAATATTACTTGTTGTTTAGTTTGTGCAACTAATATTATAGTTGCTTATAGAGCAATGTTTGATACTAATATGGTATTTAATAGTATTCAAAAAAGTGGAGTTAATTTTAATTACTTTAATGATTATTTATCTTTTAATAATATTATGTTATATGGACTTTCTGTAGCAAATATAGTATTTATGATTATTCCTAATAATTATGATAGTAAAGAAGAGTCTTTTTTAGAAGATTGTAATATTATTGTTG
>CATKYP010000265.1 GCA_949840855.1 uncultured Bacilli bacterium
AACTTTTACTATCAATTTATAAATTTTACATTTATTTTACTCTTTATTTACATCTATTCTCATAAATAAAGGTACACAAGCAGCAAGTTCATAACTATTTTTATCATTATATTTTAAAGAATTATCATAATTATTTAATTGTTTTTTTATTTTTTCAGCTGTTCCTGGCATAAATGGCGCTAATAAAGAGGAACAAACTCTGATTCCCTCTAGCAAATTATAAAGTACAGTCTCTAATCTTTCTTTATTACTATCATCTCTAGCTAAAATCCAAGGAGTAGTATCATCTATATATTTATTACTACTACGAAGTACATCAATAATTTCACTTATTGAATCACTTACTTCCAAATTATCCATTTTTTCTTCCACTTTTTTATCTAATTCATTAATTTGAGCAATGTATGATTCGTCTACTAAATCAGGTATATGTTTATTAGCTACATTGCCATCAAAATACTTGTGCCCCATCGAAATTGTTCTATTAACTAAATTCCCCAAAATATTTGCAAGATCGCTATTAATTCTTTCAATCAAAAGCTCTCTAGTAATATTACCATCATCAGCAAAAGGAATTTCGTGAAGTAAATAATATCTAACAGCATCAACACCAAATTCTTCAACTAAAGTATCAGCATATAGTACATTTCCCTTACTCTTACTCATTTTATCATTATTCATTAAAAGCCAAGGATGACCAAAAACCTTTTTAGGAATTTCCAAATCAAGAGACCATAAGAAACATGGCCAATAAATTGAATGAAAACGAATAATATCCTTACCAATTAAATGTACATCAGCTGGCCAATATTTCTTAAAATCAGCACTTACTTTATCCACATCATAACCAATATTAGTAATATAATTCGTTAAAGCATCAAGCCAAACATAAACTATATGTCCAGAATCAAAATCAACAGGTATTCCCCAAGTAAAAGAAGTTCTTGAAACACATAAATCTTGTAATCCTGGTTTAATAAAATTATTAAGCATTTCATTTTTCCTAGACACTGGTTGTATAAAATCAGGATTATTCTCTATATATTCTTCAAGCCTTTTCTGATACTTTGAAAGTCTAAAAAAGTATGCTTCTTCCACAGCTTCATGAACATCTCTTCCACAATCAGGACATTTTCCATCAATAAGTTGAGACTCAGTCCAAAAAGACTCACAAGGAGTACAATATAATCCTCTATATTCTCCCTTATAAATATCTCCCTTATCATACATCTTTTTAAAAATATGCTGAACAACCCTCTCATGAACATCATCAGTTGTTCTAACAAACTTATCATAACTAGTATTCATAATATCCCATATATTTTTAATTTCACCTGATACTTTATCAACAAATTCTCTAGGACTTACTCCTTTTTCATGAGCCTTAATTTCAATCTTTTCACCATGCTCATCTGTACCAGTTTGAAAATAAACATCATACCCTTTAAGTCTCTTATACCTAGCTATTGCATCAGCTAAAACAACTTCATAAGTATTACCAATATGAGGCTTACCAGAAGTATAGACAATAGCTGTACTAATATAAAATTTTTTACTCATATAAAATCCTCCTTTATAAAAAAATAAAAATCACTATAATATAAGGACGAGTTTCTCGCGGTTCCACCTTATTTTATAATAATTTTTATTATACACTTAAATAGTTAACGCCTATCTACGACTATATTTACATATCAATATAACAGTTCCAAAGCCATAATTATTAACAAATAATATTTCTCTCTCACCATACAAGAAACTCTCTGAAATTATTTTATT
>CATKYP010000266.1 GCA_949840855.1 uncultured Bacilli bacterium
TTGTAGAACTCAAATCTACATTTATTATTCTTTTTTTATTCTCATCAGTACTTAATGTATCTACAATCTGTAAAGTACTTTTCCCTATTAATTCCATTTTACTTAGAGTATCATAATGAGCTTTATAGACTATTTTATCTTTTGTACCATTTCTTAAATAAACTGTATTATCTTTTAAATAAATGAAGGCTTTATTATATATTAATAAGTCATCTGCTTCTACAATGGTACTACCTTCCCCTGTTTTTACATTATATCCATAATATACTTTCTTATTATTAATAATATTAGAATATATTAGAATATTAGACTTTATTTCTAATGGGATACTATTTGATGTATTACTAGTAATTGTGCTTATTTCTCCGCTTTTATTATCAAATTTATAAATAGAATTATCAGCATTTACAAATATAGAATTAATACTATTTGAATATTCAATATTTATATTTTTACTATTAAATACTTTTAAAGTATCTGTTGAAATTTTTTTATTTTCTTTATCTATCTTTGTACGTGTTAAACTACAATTTGAATTATTTATATAAATCTCATTTTTATTAAATGCTAAGTCATTTGTTTTAGAAGTTTCACCATTTATACATGAAACTGGAACAATCTCTAAATATTTTTTTAATTCATATAATCTATTTCCACTTTCTAGAGAAATTGTATATAATATGTTATCACTATATAAGAGATATAATTTATTATCATAATAAGTGTAATAAGTATAATCTCCTAGATTTCCTGTTCCTTGTAATAAATTATATATTTTGATACTTGTTCCATCATTTTTTAAGGCTACTATATAATTATCACTTATTGCAAAACCATAAATATTTTGAAGTTCACTATTAAGGGTTGTAATTTCAACCGTTTGCTTTTTCTGTTCTCTCTTTTTCTTTATACTTGATGATATATATTTATAAACAAAAAATAGTATTATACAAATTAAAATTATAGCTATTATTAATATTATTAGACCTTTATAATTTCTCTTTCTTTCAAATTCTTCTGTTTTTAGAATATTTTCGTCCATAATATCACTCCTATAATATAATTTTAGCATGAGTTAAAAAAAAAGACTATAAAAGTCTTATTTTTATATCTTTCATTTTTAATATTTTACATTTATTTAATTATAAGTTGTTTTAACTTGCCTTTTTTTGTTGGTGATAATTCATTAACTTTTCGATTAATTATATCTAAATTTGGTTTTGTTTCATTATAAAATTCTTCTAATATGCCATCCCTTTCCTCATCTAATCTTTGAATAAGTATCTGAGAATATCTTTTTTTGACATATTCATTAGTTATTTCTAAATAATCAAAATTATTATATAAATTATTGATATAATCTTCATTATCTTCAAGAGGCGCTATAAAGTTACAATTATCTTCTATACTTTTAAGATAGAAATACTTGTAACCTATATTATCACTTGTTTCTCTCTTTAGAATATTTGAGTATATATCTATTGTTGGACAATATCCAAAAACTATATCATTATCTATTATAATTGCTAAAGCATGATCTGGTTTTTTCTCTCCCACTTTTTCATTACCATCGAAAACAAAAGTATACAAACTTTTGACTCCTACTCTATTTCCCAACTTAACTAATAAATCTGTATTATGTCTACAAACTGATTTTCCTGTTACTACTTTACAACCACAACCTATAAATGGTAACAAATAATAATGATAGTAACGTCTATATTCTTCACCTAACATATAATCATTATATTTATTAATTTTATTATATGATA
>CATKYP010000267.1 GCA_949840855.1 uncultured Bacilli bacterium
AAGAAAGATAGAAAATTTAGAGAAAGAGTTATCTGATCTTGATGGAGAAAAGGTACTTAAAATTGCTAAGAAAAAAGCTGAAGGAATAAAGAAACATGCAGAGGAACTTGTGAGTCTTGCTGTAGAAAAAGGTACTCCAGTTTTAGAAAAAGCAGCAGATGAAGTTCGACAGAGAGCAATTGCTGTTACAAAGAATGTTTTAGAAAAATTAGAAGAAAAATAAAAAAATAAATCGATAAATATGAATATCATAAATATCGATTTATTTTTTTATTTTTCTTCTTTACTTATTTCTTTTTTTTTGGAATTATTTTTAGTTGTTTCATTTTTTATAGTAGCTCTTATGTTTCTTGTTTCACCTTCATTAATTTGCTTTTTTACATTAGATACTACTCCACTTATACCTAATATAGTAAATAGGACAGATATTGCATAATCTTTAATTATTGCTTGCATAAATGGTTCATAGTTATATAGTACTTTTAGATTTTCAATACTACCTGACTGTCCTTCTTTAATTAATAGTAAAATAGGTATAATTAATAATGTTGATATTGTTACGCATAATAAGGATGTAATTATTATGATTATTGGCAGCTTTTTATCTATTTTACCTTTACATAATTGATATCCTTTCAATACTCCCATAGCAATTAATATAGCAAGTAATGATAAAATCATATTTCCATATACATACATTAGAATCCAAGGAATTGTAGCAATAAAACCACCTATTAGGCCACCTATAATTCCTGTTATGTAATTTTTGTTTTCATTCATAAATAAAATATACTCCTTCCCTTTTGTGATTATATTATATACTTATTTCTCTTAATAAGCTATAGTTTATTTTAAATTTTCTAAGAAAAGATTTAATTCATCTTCTGTTAAGATATTGCTACCCATTATTTGTGGATATAAATCTCCGTGATAATCACTACCTCCAGTTATTAGTAGATTATTATCTTGTGCTATTTTTTTTAGTTTTTCTGTATTTTGGCCTTCATAATATACTTCTATTCCATCTATACCTAAAGGTATTATTTCCTCTACAGTATTGTTTTTTAAGTATCTTGGATGTGCTAGTACTGCAATTGCATTATTTCTATGAAGCATATCAATAGCTTCTTTTGTATTTAATCTTTCTATCTCAACATATGCTGGAGAGTCCTTATCTAAAAACTTTTTAAATGTTTCTTCGAATTCGTAGCCATATTTTTTCTTTATAGCATGAGCTATATGTGGGCGTCCTATTACTCCTTTTGTATTTTTTATTATTTCATTATAGTCTAATTCTATGTCAAAATACTTTTTTAAGTTTTCTATCATTTTTTCTATTCTATTACTTGATTTATTTTGATTATTTTTTAAATAGGTTATTAGTTCGTCAGCATTTACTTTATTATGATAGAAGTATCCTAGTATATGAACAGGTTCATCATTTCTATATGTTGATAGTTCTACACCAGCAATTACAGGATAATCTATATTTTCGTTTAAATATTCTTGGTAGCCTTCAATCGTGTCATGATCTGTAATTGCAATCATATCAAGACCTTTACTCTGAGCTTCTTTAATTAATTCCTTTACGTTTTTAGTACCACTTGAATAATTTGAATGAATATGTAAATCTACTTTCATTTTCTACCTCCTTAATTTATATGAAGATGTTATTACAACGTTCTAATTTTAACATAAATGTTAATATATGTAAATTATATTTTAAGTATAAATATTAATATTTATATAACTTTAGTGGAATATTTTAT
>CATKYP010000268.1 GCA_949840855.1 uncultured Bacilli bacterium
AACTTTATGGATGGAGATGTAATGTATGAATTTTTTGAGTGGGAATATAAAGATATGGTTGAACATATAAAACAAATTCCTGCTATAAAAGTAAATGACAAGGTATTTAATGATTTTATTTATAATGAAGTAATTGTTGATAGTGAATTTTTAGATTTAATTAAAAATAAGGCTGCTACTTATAAAGAAAAAATAGAATATGCTTGTTTAATTGTCAATGATGAGAGATGTTTTGCTGTTGAATTTAATAAGGCTGGAAGTATTATATTTAGAAGTAGCTTATTAATTGATGAAGAAGAGGATGTTGTTAGTTGTTGTAATAGATTACCTGATTCTATTATAGACTATAAAGTAGTTAAAACTAGCAGTAATGTAAATAGAATATTAACTAGAAAAGAAGAAAGAGATGCGAATCTTATTAAAAGAGAGATTATTTCAGCATATGAGTATAAAGAATATGAGAAATTGAATTATTTATATAATGAGGCCTATAAAGATGACTCATTAGATATAGATGAGAGGTATAAAAGACTTATAAAAGATATTGAAAATAATTTTTCAGCGAATTTAAAAAGCCTTGTAAAAATAATTTCTTTAGCTAATAAAAAATAGACTTTTAATAGTCTATCATCATAGCTTTTTTTATTTTTTTCATATTTTCTTTAGCTGTTTGCTGAGATCTTTTAGTTCCTTCTTCTAAAATTTCTTTTACAATCTCTGGATGTTCTGTATAGTATTTTCTTTTATCTCTAATTGGCTGCAAAAATTCATTCATTTTAGTTATTAATTCTTTTTTACAAGACACACAACCACGGGTTCCATTTTTACATTCTATACATACATTTTCTAAGTTTTCTTTATTTACTAGTTGATGATAATAGTAGACCATACAAATATTGGGATTAGCTTTATCATCCTTTTTTATTTTATTAGGATCTGTGGTAGCAGACATAATTTTTTTATTAATAGTTTCTTTGTCATCTACTAGAAAAATTGCATTTCCTAGACTTTTTCCCATCTTTTCATTACCATCTAAACCTTTTACTCTTGATGTAGTGCTTAAGAGATGAACAGGTTCTTTTAAAGTTTCACCATATATTGAATTAAATTTTCTGACTATTTCACGACATTGTTCAATAAGTGGTAATTGATCTTCTCCTACTGGTACTAATTCTCCACTAAATATAGTTATATCAGCAGCTTGTGAGACAGGATAGCCTAAAAAACCATAGGTTATACTCTCACCATTATTTCCAAATAATTCTTTCTTTTGAGCAATTTCTGTTTTAACAGTAGGATTTCTTTCTAGTCGAGAAACTGTTACCAAATTCGAATAAAATACTGTAAGTTCTGCAATTTCTGGAATTTTTGATTGAATAAATAGAGTAGCTTGATTAGGATCAATTCCTACTGATAGTAAATCAAGAACAATTTGTTCTACATTATCTCTAACCTTTTTTGGATTACTAAAGTTATCTGTAAGAGCTTGTACATCAGCAATTTCAATAAAAGTATCATATTCATCTTGTAATTTTTTCCAAGAACCAACAGCGCCAAATAAATGTCCTACGTGTAAATTTCCAGTAGGTCTAATTCCTGTTAAAATTCTTTTTTTCATATGCTTATCACTTCCTATGTACATATTTTATCATGTTTTTCTTATTTGTGATATATTGATTTTTTTATTCAGAGAAAAAGAGTAAATTTTTTTCGTAAAATTCGCAAAATAATTTGATATAATTACTACATAATAAAAAGGTGGA
>CATKYP010000269.1 GCA_949840855.1 uncultured Bacilli bacterium
TGACTGGGGGCGGCTTTGGGGGTTGTACAGTAAGCCTCGTAAAAAAACGGAACCGCAATTTATTTAAAAATAAACTGACTGCCTGTTATCGGGAGGCATATGGCAGGGAGCCGGAGTTTTATGAAGTTGAAATTGGTGATGGAGCCAGGAAGCTTTGAGAATTATAACATGTAACGGAGGAAAGATGGTTATCGTTAGCCGTCTTTTTCTTTTTTCATAAAATTGATAATTTAACTTTTACTAAAGATATAAAAAACAGTAAATTGACTATTCTATTTAAAAAGCATACTTTTCTATTTTCTTTCATTTTTATTATTATTGGTTGGTTAATATATATTATTGCTTTTTATCCTTGTATTTTATCACCTGATCCTAGTTTTCAAATCCTTCAATTTTTAGGTATAGATAATAAATATTCATATTATTCTATCCTTTTAGATAATAATGTTATTATTACTAATCATCATCCTGTTGTACATACTATATTACTTGGACTTTGTACAAGTGTAGGCCTTTTATTTGACAATATTAATGCAGGATTATTTATTTATAGTATAATTCAGATTACTGTTTTGGCATCAACTTTTTCATATACTATTTGTTTTATGAAAAAGTTAAAAATTAGTTATAAATATCAATTTATATGTTTACTTATTTATACTTTGATTCCTGTATTTCCTTTTTATGCAATGAGTCCTGTTAAAGATGTAATATTTGGATGTCTTATTATTGTATATATTATAACTATTAGTCGTTTTATTATATTTAAAGATGATATGAAAATTACTAATATAATTAGTATCCTATTATTAAATATTTTCATATTTTTATTTAGAAATAATGGTATTCATATAATAATTTTATCTTTTCCTTTTTTACTAATATTAAAAAGTAGTAATAGGCATAAAATTCTAATTACTTTAGTTTTAACCCTAGTATTATATTGTTCTTATAAAAAAATCTTATTACCATATTATAAAATAACACCAGCTAGTATTAGAGAAACTCTTTCTATACCATTTCAACAAACAGCCAGATATGTTTTATATTATGATAATGATGTTAGTAAAGATGAACGTGAAGCAATTGATAAAATTTTAGGATATGACACTTTAGCTTCTAGATATAATCCAGAAAAAGCAGATAGTGTAAAGAATGAGTTTAATAGATTTAGCACTGCTGAGGATTTAGAAAAGTACTTTAAAGTATGGTTTCAACAATTTTTGAAGCATCCTCTGGTTTACATAGAAGCAACTTTAAATAATACTTATGGCTATTTTTATCCATTTAAATCAAACTGGTATATTTATCATCATGAAAATCCTGTACTTAAACAGCATAATTTTGATTATCATTTTAATAGTTTCGATAATCTAAGACAGTATTTAACTAATTTTGGAGAATTTTTTATTTTTATTCCTATTATAGGGTTAACTATAAACATTGGTTTTTCTACTTGGATACTATTTTTTATGATTAGTTATTTGTTATATAAAAGAAAATATAAGGAAATAATATGTTTTATTCCTATGATTGTTGTTTTGCTTGTATGTATAGCTTCGCCCGTTAATACATATTTTAGATATGCATTACCAAATATTTTTGCAATGCCTACTATGATAGCAATATTTTTACATATTGTAAGGCAAAAATCTTTATAGTTAAAATAGATATTTTGTAAAAAGAAATTTATTATTATATTTGCAATTACTGGCACTTTCTTTCTTATATTGGGTGGAATTTATCTTAGTAAGT
>CATKYP010000270.1 GCA_949840855.1 uncultured Bacilli bacterium
ATAATAATCAAATATTTAAAGAATTATTAGGAAAAATAAAAGATGCTTTTAAAGAGGATGAATTTGTCTAATCATCCTACTAAATTTATTAAAAATACTAAAATAGGATGAAAATTGAAAATATAAAATGCTTTAATTATAAGGGAAAAGTAATTATTTGTCCTTAATATCAACCTACGAAGTAGGATGAATTTTGCAAGTGCAAAATCAGTCTTACACAATACTAAACCCTTATTAAATAAGGAATAGTTTAGCATTGATGTGTAAGTTTCTTATCCTGCTATTTTAGATATTAATAGATTTTTATTAATTTTCATCCTATTTTAACTTATGAAAAGGTATTGTAAAAAACTAGATTATATTAGGATAATTTGATATAATTAAATTATTAAAAGAAATGCACAAAATAGCAAGTTTATATAGGAGATGATTTAAAGTGAAAAAAAGGCCAATAACAACTTTATTTATGTTAGAATCTCTTGATGGTAAGATTAGTAGTGGTAATAATGATAAATTAGATGCCGACAAAGATTGGTGTCAAATTGATGGTGTTAAAGAAGGATTACACCAATATTATGAAATAGAATCTACTACTGATTATTTTTCATTAAATACTGGTAGAGTAATGGCGAAAATTGGTGTTAATGATAGAAAAGAGAATCATAATAAAGTAGAGGTAAAATTCGTCATTATTGATAATAAGCCTCATTTGGATGAAAACGGAATAGATTATATATGCAACTGGGTAGAGACTCTAATATTGGTTACAACAAATAAAAATCATGTTGCATATTCTTTAACAGAAAAATATGATAATTTAGAAATTTTATATTATGAAGAATTAGACCTAATGAAATTATTAGAAGATCTATCTAGTAAATATAATGTCGAAAGATTAACAATTCAATCTGGTGGAAGTCTTAACGGACTATTTTTGAGAAATAATTTAATTGACTATGTAAATATAGTAATTGCTCCATTGTTAGTTGGAGGTAAAGATGTTTCTACTCTAATCGATGGGGAGGCAATTAGTAATTCAGAAGAATTAAATAAATTAAAAGCATTAGAACTTATTGAATGTAATAAGTTAGATAATTCTTATATTCAGTTAAAATACAAAGTAAAAAGATAAATTAGTAGGTTTATAGAGCAAGTTAATCATAAAATTTTTATCACTTTTTGACAATAAATAAAAAATATGATATTATGTATTTAGCGAGAGAACTTGCATAAAATAAAAAAGAGGAACATTCGATTCCACAAGTGAATGTCGCCTCTAGTTTAATAGACTTGACACTCTATCAATGCTGAAGAGTGTCTATTTTTTTATTGCTAACACCAGTAAGGTAGAAAGTAACAAAATGATAGCAATGAGCTTCAGAGCTTTTATTATAAAAGTCTTCGTTTTCATTAATATCTACCTCCTTTCCCTTTCAAGATTGGAGGACGACACTCACATCAAATGTTCCTAATAAAATTATATAATAAGAATATTTTTAAAACAAGCGAACAAGTAAAATTTTTAGAACAGAATCTGATAAACCATGCTATACTTATATTAGTTAGTAATTATTACTACCTATTAATTGTTTGTGAGAAAAGTTATTCGACTTCTTCTTCACAGGCACCATTTGAAATCAAAAGAACAGTTGAGTCTGTTCTTTCTTTATTTAACAAAAATTCAAAAAATTATTAGAAATAAATTCAAATAATAGTGTTATATATTTTTTTGTTGAAAAACT
>CATKYP010000271.1 GCA_949840855.1 uncultured Bacilli bacterium
AATAAAAAGTGTGATGTAGTAATATATCATTATATTATAGATAAAGATGTTAATGTTAATATATCATTAAATGCTATAGGTGCAAATGTTGAATATCATTGTAGTCATATTAATTATGATAATAATAAAGTTAATGTGAGTATCTGTCATAATAGCTCTGATACCATTAGTAATATATATAATCATGGTGTTAATGTTAATAATAGAAAACTGGATTTTTTAATAAATGGAATTGTTAGAAAAGATATGAATGGTTCTGTTTGTAATCAAGATAATCAAATTATAAATATAAGAAATGGTAAAAGTACAATTTGTCCTAACTTGTTGATTGATAATTATGATACATCTTCAAGGCATTCAGCATATATTGGAAAATTTGATATGGATAAAATCTTTTACTTAAAAAGTAGAGGTCTTAGTGAGAAAAGAGCTTATCAATTATTACTTAAATCTTTTTTAATACAAAATAATAAATTAGATAAAAAACTTGATAATATAAAAGACTTTTTAGAGGAGATTTATAAAATATAGGAGGGATATAATGAATAGAGAGGATTTTCCTGTCTTAAATCAGGATATTGTGTATTTTGATAATGGTGCAACTACTTTAAAACCTAAGTGTGTCATCGAAAAGATGGTTGATTACTATAGTAAGTATACTTCTAATATTCATAGAGGAGAATATAGTTTAGCAATAAAGACTAATAAGGAATATGATGGTGTTCGTGATATAGTAAAAGGTTTTATTGGAGCTATAAGTAGTGATGAAATAGTATTTACTAAAGGTAGTACAGAAGCTCTTAATATGATTGTATTTGGCTTTTTTAAAAATATATTAAAAGAGGGAGACGAGGTTTTAATTAATAAAGGTGAGCATGCTAGTAACGTACTTCCTTGGTTTGTTTTACAGAAAGAAATTAAAATAAAAGTAAAAAATGTTGTACTTGATGATAATTTGGAGCTTACTGTTGACAATATAAAAAATTCTATTACTAGTAAAACAAAAGTTATTGCAGTTAGTCATATTAGTAATGTTGTTGGAGATATTAGAGATGTTACTAGTATTGGAAAGTTATGTAAAGAAAAAGATATATATTTTGTAGTTGATGCTAGTCAAGCAGTTAGCCATATTCCAATAGATGTAGTTAATAGTAATATTAGTTTTATGGCTTTTTCTGGACATAAGATGATGGGGCCTACTGGAGTAGGAGTTTTGTATGGTAAATATGACTTACTTTGCGAAATGGAACCTTTAGAGTATGGTGGAGGAATGAATCAAGTTTTTGAAGAAGATGGGAGCTTTGAACTAAAGAATCCACCTAGTAAGTTTGAGGCTGGAACACCTCCTATAGCTGAAGTTATAGGACTTGGAGAAGCAATAAATTATATTGAAAGTATAGGAGTTGAAAACATTCATCAATATGAACTTAGTTTAAAGAAATATTTGATAGAACAAATAGAAGATATAGATAATGTAATTTTATATAATAAGAATAGTGAGAGTGGAATAATTATATTTAATTTAGATCACGTGTTTAGCCAAGATACTGCGGTTTATTTAAATCATTATAATATTTGTGTTAGAGCAGGAAATCATTGTACTAAGATGCTTAAAGATGATTTAAAAATTAAAAATACTTGTCGAGTTAGTATGTATCTTTATAATACAAAGGAAGATGTAGATAGATTAGTTAAGGCACTTAAGGAGAGTAAGGATATATTTAAAGTTATTTTATA
>CATKYP010000272.1 GCA_949840855.1 uncultured Bacilli bacterium
TTTTGAGAGAGTTGCAAAAGATATGAGTAAAATCATATCTTTTTAATTTTGTAGAAATTTAAAGATTGGAGGACTGATATATGAATTTAAATTATGCAATATTTATAAGCGAACCTATTTATACAATAAATGATTTAGCACAAATTGGATCACATAATAAAAGAGAAAAAAAGGCTTATAATTCTAATCCTGATATTAAGATAGAATTGAGCAAAAATAATATAGAGTTAAAACCTTTAGCAGAAAAATATGTTAAAGGTTTTAAATTGCTTGTAAAAGATTATGAAAAGGAACATCAGATGCGAATGAAAACTGAACGCGAAGATAGAAAAAGAACTTTTAATCAAATGTTAGATAAATCTAAAAATGTAGTTGCAGATGAGTTACTATTTACTGCTACGAATGAATTTTTTAAAGATATGACAAGAGAAGATATACTTGACTGGGCTAATACTTGTATGGAGTTTGTTTATAATGATTTAGGTTATACCAAAGAACAAGTTTTACATAGTGTTATCCATTTAGATGAAAAGACACCACATATTCATTGTGTAGTTGTACCACTTGTTAAAAAGTTTGATAAAAGAACAAATACAGAAAGATTTACTATTTCTAAAAAGCAATATATTAGAGATAAAATACACTTATCTGAATTACAAGATAAATATCATAAAAGATTAACTGATAAAGGCTATGATTTAGAACGTGGTATTAAAGGTAGTGATAGAAAACACATTAAAATTAAAGATTATAAAAAGATAAATAGAAAACTAGAACAAAACTTAAATACTAGAAATGATAGGCTTGATAAAATAATGAAAGAGTTAGATGAACAAATGGAAACTACTAAAACTATTCCTTTTGATAAAAACATATTGTAGTAGAAAAAGACACTTTTGATACTATGCATAAAGCTATAAATGAATCTAAAAAAGTTATGGAATTACAACCTAAAATAAACGAAGTATTTAATGAGATAAATAATTATGCCGATAGTTATAATTATTTAAAAAAAGATAATCAAAAATATCAAAGGGAGATTAAATCATTAAAAACTAAAAATAGTAACCTATTACAAGAAAATAATAAATTAAGAGCCTATATAGACACTATTTTAGAGGTTATAAAGAAGTTTTTTAGAAAACTACTACAAATTGGTAATGAGCTTACAAAAGAAGCCGCTACAACTGAAATAAAAGAATATTATGATAATCAAGACTTCAATTCTAATGATGTTTATGAAATAGCAGAAAATACTTCTAAAGAAGATGAGTTATTTGATTATGTAGGTATTCCATCTTATCTAAAAACAGGAAAAGTTTCCTATGACAAAGAAAAAGATGACTATGAAATGGGATTATAAGCAATTTTTGAAAATTGACAAATATATGTAAATATGCTAATATAATGTCATCAGTCAAGAACTGGTGAATATAATAAATAAGAAAGGATGTTATTTATATGAAAAAAATTATAATCAATAATACTTGGCGTCATATAGGTAACACTTATACATATCGATAGTAAATTCGATTATAGGTATAAGTGGATTTTTGCATTGCTTATACCTGTATGAAAAATAAATGAATTAAACACTAAAAGGGAATACAGGTTTGAAACTATAACTTGTATTCCTTTTTCTATTCAAAATTATAGATATAGTATTTTCAAAAGGCAAAGCAATGTAATAAAGATTTTTAAAAGGAAAGGAAAATACTATGGATGTAAAA
>CATKYP010000273.1 GCA_949840855.1 uncultured Bacilli bacterium
GCTTATGCAAAAGCATCGCTTCCGAATTAATATTTTTTTCGACTTATTGGGTATCACATCATTGACAACTACACAGAAAAAACACACTTGCATATTGTCACAATATGTTAATGTATCAAAGGAGAAGTTTATGAATTATAATTCTTTAGATATTATGCATTATGTCATTTTAGCTAGTGTTCTAGAGCCAATTCCAGAAAAGAAAGGCTGTACAACTAGAAAAAATGATTGGCAAGATAAATCAAAATTAGAATATTTCCTTATATCAGGAGTAAATATTGGTCGAGTATTTTATGAATTAGCTGAGAGAATAAAAGATAATAATTACAAGCAAACTGATTTGATATATGATTTAGCTTATAAAGCACAAAAAGAAAGTTTAAAAATGCGAAAAGGAGGGAAAATAAATTTTGGGATTATAGAGTTAATGATTCCTATTGTTACTACACAAATAATTGAGCAAAGAAATGATATTAATATTTTAGATAAAGTTGAAAAAATTTTAAAGAAAACAACTAAAGAAGATGTTAAATATCACTATAAGTTTAGAAAAATAGCAAGAGATGTATCTAAACAATTTCCAAGTACTACTATTTATAATACAAATAATTTATATGAGTATTATAAATTAGATAAAAATGAATTAGAAAATAATGTACATAAGGAATATATAACAAAATTTGAAAGAATTAAACAGGCATATTCGATTCTGGAAACAAAATATAAAGATGGTAATTTACTTGATATATCTATAATTGCTTATAACTCGATTTTAAAAGATTGCAATAATTATAGTGGATTAGCAGCTGATTATATTTATGTTGCATTATATTTTTATATGATCAATCATCCAGATGTTGTAATAATATAAAAAGTTTTGAACATTCTTTTGAAAGGTATCAGATTGATAAGAAACATGAACTTTTATGCTTTAAGATTTAATATATATAAATTTATGATATATTGCTTATATAAATCAATCTACATTTTGTTAATCTAGTAAACACACTTATATAATGATTAGTTCCTTTAATTTTGTCTGTACAAATTTGTTATAATATGTTATAATATGGCATTAAGAAGGGGGAATAGTGATATGAATCAGGAATACTATTTAAAAGAAATTGCTTCAAAGCAGGATAAATGTATTAATATATTAAATGAGGGTGTTAAACAAAGAGAAGAGTATCTTAAAAAAATAAAATTAGATGCTGCAAATGAGGTACGTGCTAGAGACTTACAGATTAAGAGAGTGGCTTCTGCTACAACTAGAGAGTCTAAGAAAGCACGTAATAGTGCAATTGCAACTGGTGTATTTACTATTGGTTTAATAGGAGCCACTTTATATTCTGGACTTGATGTTAGTACTGTTATTAATAATGGGATTCAAGCACTTAAGTCTGTAGAGTCTCTCGGAGAGTTTTGTTTAATGATACCATCAGCTATTTATGCAACATTAGCTGGTACTATTGTTAATTTAACATCATTTATTAAGCATCGTAATAAGTTTGACGAAGTATCTCAACAATATTGTGATCTTTATAACAGTGATCCTTCAAAATACTTGAATGATTTTGAAAAAGTCTGTTATTCAAATAGTGAAGAAGAAAAAGATAATGTATCAACCAAGAATCAAGATTTAAGATTATTTAAGAAAAGAAGAAAGTAGTAGATCTATATGGATTTAGAAAAAGGAAAGTTGATAACTTTAGCGGATAATCATGAGTAT
>CATKYP010000274.1 GCA_949840855.1 uncultured Bacilli bacterium
TTTCTTTAATATATATATTGGGGGTATTGATTTTACTAATAAATTAGTAGATTTTAATATGATAATATCTGTTAATACTAAGACTAGGGAAGTTTTACTTACTTCTATTCCAAGGGATTATTATATAGAAGTTTATGGAAAAGAGGGTAAACGAGATACTTTAAGTTTTATGGGTAGTTATGGTCTTATAAATAATATTAAATCACTAGAAAAGCTGTTTGATATTGATGTTGATTATTATATGAAAATCAAGGGCGAGAGTTTAGTTGAAATAGTAGATGTTGTTGGAGGCATTAATTATTGTTCTGATAGTTCTTTTACTACTACACATTCTACAGTTTTAAACACATATGATGATAGCAAAGGAAATAAGTTATATATTAAACGCGGTTGTCAAGAATTAAATGGAATAGAGGCTCTTACAGTTGCACGTGAGAGAAACGCTTTTATAGGAAGTGATAGAGTAAGACAAGAAAATTGTATGAGAATAATGCTTGCTATATTTGATAGGTTTAAGAGTACAAATACAATAACTAATTATAATAATATTTTGACTTCATTAAGTAATTTGTATGAAACTACTATACCAAAATCAATCATTACTGATTTTGTAAAAGATATTATTAATGGCAATGACTATAGTATTACTAGTCAATCAGTTAATGGTACTAGTAGTTATGATTTTGTTTATCTTACTACTTTGAAATCTTATGTTATGGAGCCTGATATGAATACAGTTAAACTAGCTCAAGAAAAAATAAAGAATTTGCAAAGAAATTAATGTTTTTATAAGGGGATGTAATATTATGAATAAAAAGATTATTATATTTTTATTTTCAAGTAAAAATAGTACTACATCAAATGATACTAGTAAAAGGTTAATTAATACTGGTGTTGTTTTATATGAAAAATTATTTAACAAAGATATAGATAATAATTATATAGTTAATAAACTTAATCATCCAGTTAGAAAGATTGCCCATTATAGTATTTATTTTGTACTTGGAATATTTGTTTATAATGTTATTTATTGTATGAAGTTAAAATATGCAAGTATTATAACACTTGGTATATGTTTTTTATATGCTTCATTTGATGAGATGCATCAATTGTTTGTAAATGGTAGAACAGGACAGATTCGTGATATTTTGATTGATACATTAGGAGCATTGACAGCAATAATTATACTTAATTTGTATTACAAAAAAAATAAAACTGAGATATTATAGTTTTATTTTTTTAATAGAAGAAGATAGGACTACTACCTATAATCTTTGCAATAATTTGTTATATCTATAAAGTATTTCTCATTATCTTTTTTAATCTTTACCTCTCCAAAACATTGATTTTCATAGTCTTTATTAAATGCATAAATATTACATTCTCCTGTATATAACTCTTCCATTGAAATAGCAATTTCATTAGTATACATTTTTATATAACCTTTGTTTAAACATTCTTTAATGTTTTCTTTTAGAGTTTCTCGATTTATTTTATCATAGTCTGACTTGTACCATTTTTCATTTATAATTGAACATATAATATAGAGAATTATAATTGCTGAAGCTAAAGAAATGATTAGAGTTTTCCTTGAATTTTTCTGATTATAATAACGTATGTCATTATCTAACATTTCGTTTTTTATTTCTGATTTTAGTCTTACTAGATCTACATCGTATTCTTCTTTATTCTTATAAAAATTTTTCATAATAAATCACCACTT
>CATKYP010000275.1 GCA_949840855.1 uncultured Bacilli bacterium
TGTTAATAAAAAGGAAGAATATATTGATAATTATATTTTGAACTCTATTGTTAACCATGCTTTATATAAATATAATCATATATCATCTTTTGTAAAAAATAAAAATAATTTGGATCATATTACTATGGAAGATTTAATCCAAGAAATTGCTTATCAAAATTTTAAAAAAGAAAATAGAACTGATAAAGAAAGAAGAAAGCAAGTACTAGATAATTATTTTAAAGGTAATAGTGGTATGTTAAAATTTCCTAGTAAATATAGAATGGAAAAAGCAATTAAAAATATCAATTATGAGATGGAGAAAGCATCACAAGAATTTAGTAAATTATTTAATTATTCAAATGAAAAATAGTCGAGCAACTTATTTAGGTTGTTTTTTTATTTGGAAGAAAGGAGGAAATTATGGCGAAGTTTAGTGTGGAAATAGTAGAAACTTTAAGTAAAGTTATCGAGGTAGATGCAGAAGATATTGATGAAGCATTATTTATTGCTGAAGAAATGTATAATAATGATGAAGTGGAATTAGATTACAATGATAAAGAATCAACTGATTTTAAAGAATATCCTTATCCAAGATTTCAAGAAGATTTTAGTATGGATATAGATTATTCTAAAAAAGATAATAAAGTAAAAGTAAAATCTGGAGATTTAATTGATTCTGAACATAGTTGTAAAGATGTTGAAGAATTAAAAACAGCACTTTCTGAAGCTTTTGCAGCATTTGAAAGAGATAGTTATAAAAATAGAATTAAAGCATCTAAAGAAATGAAGAAAAAGCAAAATCAAGAAAAGGAGAAATAATTATGATAATTTTTTTAATATCATTAGTAATATTACTAGTGATTTTTTTATGGTCTGCTTGTGTTGTATCAAGTAGAATTTCAAGAGAAGAAGAGAAATATGAATATGAAAAAGTTCAAAAAATTATGGATTAATTTTTGGGGACATAGGTATAGCATTTATAAAAATGATAAATTGATAAAAGAAATATTAGTTTATCACAAAAGAATATATGAATTGGAGGGGAAATAAAATGAAAATGTTAGAAAGATATAATATGTTGTCAGTAGAAGATAAAACTTTTCTTGAGGGTTTTATTATATATAGGGAAATATACGACAATGCTAAATCTAAAGAAATAAGTTTAACAGATGTTACTATTGATTCTTTGAGAGAATTTATCATGGAATTTCATGGGGAATACTACAATTATGATTTGGTACAAATGACCAATTTCATTTCTATAAACTTTTTAAATGATAAATTTACTTTAAGACAACTGCAAAATTTCGATAAAGAAGATTTATATGATGCTTTAGAAGAAAATAATATAGATTTACTGATTGAAAATAAAGAAAGGTAGGGGATTATAATGGATTTTTCAAAATTAAATGTAGAGTTTTCTAATATGCAAAAGACAGTAACAAAATATACTGAAATAGTTCTTTTAATTAACTTGCATATAAAAGAAAATCTTAAAAGTATTAGTAAATATGAAACAAAAATGAAGAATACAAAAAATAAAATAGAAAAAGACATGGCACATTTATATATAACCATATTAAAAAATGAAAATGAATTTTTAGAAAAGATCTCACAATCATGTTTATCAGTAACGTTTTTGATTCCAAACTGTGTTTGAATATTCTTCTCCAAAAAGTATTGATCCTGGTTATAACTGTCCAATAATGCCTCTTTAGCTAAATCTGTTCCAAGATAACT
>CATKYP010000276.1 GCA_949840855.1 uncultured Bacilli bacterium
CAGTAGGGAAGCAAATATTATTTTAGATGATAGTTATGAATTATCTGATTTTGAAAAGATAAATGTTTCTACTAAGAATGCTTCAATTAAAGTTAGATATTCAAATGATAATAAGGTACGTGTAGTAGTATATGGAGTTAACTCTTCAGATGCTAGCAGTAAAATAGATAGTGGTAATTTAAATATTAGTAAATATTATAATAGAGAATTTTGCATAGGATTTTGTCTTTCTGATGATAAAGATATTATTATATATTTGCCTTCTAATATAAAAAGTAGTTTAAATATAAATTCTAGTAGTGGAGATATTAATATTGATGACTTTAAAAATTTAGATGTTAATGTTGATGTTAAAAGTGGAGATGTTAAAATAAAGGGAGCCTTAAAAAGTAATATCGTTACACTTAGTGGAGATGTTGATATATTATCAGTAAATGATTCTATTATAAAGACAGTTAGTGGTGATATTGAAGTTAAAAATGTGATAGGTAAAATTGATTACTCTACTAAGAGTGGAGATATTGAAATTGATCGCTTTGATATTTTAGAAAATTCAGTTATTAATACTTTATCTGGTAGTATTGAGGTTTCAAATATAGGTAATTGTTATGTTAATGCTAAGAGTATTAGTGGAGATGTTAATGTTAAAAATAGTGATAGATTTTCTAATGTTATTTTATCTGTTAATACTTCTAGTGGAGATATTGATATAAGATAGTAGTTTTAAGTTTTGTAAAATAGGAGAATTTTGTTAATACTATTAAATTCTCTTTTTTTATTATCAAAGTTTTTAATCTATGGTATTATAATAGTAATTTAAAGAGAGGTAGATGTAAAATGATTCTGGCAATAGTTGGGCCTACCGCTGTAGGTAAAACTAAGCTTAGTATTGAACTTGCTAAGATATATAATGGTGAGATAATAAATGCTGATTCTATGCAAATTTATAAGGGGCTTGATATAGGTACTGCTAAGGCTACTAAAGAAGAGATGCAACGTATTCCTCATCATTTGTTGAGTATTAAAGAAGTTGATGAGTATTACTCAGTATTTGATTATCAAAAGGATGCAAGAAAATGTATTGATAAAATTAAAGAGGGAAGAGGAGTTCCTATTTTTGTAGGCGGAACAGGTTTTTATTTAAAGTCTGCTCTTTATGATTATAATTTTTCAGAAGAAGATAATATAGATTTAACTAAATATGAAGAGTTTTCAGATTTAGAACTTAGTGAGAAAATTGATTCTTTTGAATGTGGGTTTACTTATGATAATAAAAATCGAAGACGTATGGTTAGGCTTCTTGCCAAACTTGAAAATGGTTGGACTCCAGATGAATTAGAGTTTAATCTTAAATATTCTGATGTTTTATTTATTGGTCTTACTACAGATAGGGATACCTTATATAAGAAGATTGATAAAAGATTTGACGAAATGATTATACCTTTAATCGATGAAGTGAAGCCTTTCTGTATTAATAATATTAGAACTAAGCCTTTAATGACTGGTATTGGTTATAAAGAGTTCTATTCATTTTTTGATAATAAAAAGACATTGGTTGAAGTTGTAGAAGAATGTAAAAAGAATACTAGAAATTATGCTAAGAGACAGTATACTTGGTTTCAGAATCAAATGAATATTAAATGGTTTAATGTAAATTATGATGATTTTAATGAAACAATAGGTGAAGTTGTTGATTATATAGAATCT
>CATKYP010000277.1 GCA_949840855.1 uncultured Bacilli bacterium
TCTTCCAAAAAATATATTCTATCTTTGAATATAATCTTTTCTCCATCATATAAGTACAAATGTAACGAACCATATATCTTTCTAATTTTGCAATGGTATGTATTTATACCAACTACACTATTAAATGTATAAACTTCTATTGCCTCTTTTCCAATCACTTTATTACTATATTCAAAATTGTCAAAAATGATTTCATGATTAGTGTTTTTTAAAAATTTTGGTATTTGATTCAACACTTTTTTATCTTCATCTATTAAAAAATTAGGTTTTACTATAATGTTTGATTCTTTTTTATTGAAAACTTTTATAATATTTTTAAATGTTTTATCTTCTTCTTTCGTTAAGTTTTCTATATCTTTTTTTGGCAAATTATATGTAAACATTATCTCAACATCATTCAAATTTTTACTAATTTTATAAACAAATTTTTTTAATAAAGTATCTTCTTTATCAACTTTGTAGTTCATTATATATTTATTACTAACTTTACCAAAGTAAATGTTATAAAATAGTTTCATCTTATTAAGACCAGTAAAAAAATCATCAAACAGTAATATATTATTTTTTCTTACTATTTTTTGTTCAGATAATTCAGTATATTTATTGAAAACATCTCCTGCTAAATCACTGCAAAAACAAGTCAATTTATTTTCATCTTCAAAATAATTATCGAGAAAAGTTTTAGAAATGCTTTTTCTTTTATGGATTATTTCTAATGTTTCTAATAAACTATTAAAATAAACTAAAATATAAGTTAATGATAAATTAGATAAATAACTTTCTCTAGTGAACTTATATCGCCTTCTACTTAACTCAAATACCTTTAAAAGGTCTTTATCATTAAAGTAATTTATAATTATTTCTCTACGACTTAACTTATACTTTTCTAAAATATCTTTAATCAGATTTAATAATTGTTTATTACTTTTTATTATTAATTGCTCATTGCTTATTGTTTCAAATGAAATGTCCATCTTCATGTTATCTTCCCCACTTGTCCTCATATTTTATAAACTCTACTATTCTTGTTGCATCTTCTTTTGTAAATATCCTATCCTTAAAGATATTTTCCTTTTTATAAGTTACATATGTAAACAACATACCTTTTAATTTTGCAATTTTAATTTCATACTCTTTACTATTGATACTAATTATTCCTTCAAAAAGTTTAATCATATATTCATTTTCTATATCTTTTAAAATAACAAAGTTAGTAGCGACCATTCCTTCAATATGAACTATAGTATTTTTCAATTTTTCAACATATTCTTGAATTAGTTTATTTTCACTTACATTAACATCATTACTTATAGCAATTGCTTTTGGATTAGACATTATTAAATCCTCAACAATTCTATCAATTTTTGATATATCAATAGATGATAAATCTTTTTCTCTAATAAACGAAAGATAATATAAATCTAAAATACTACTATCAGACCATTTTTCGCTTATTCTATGAATTTGCATTAATATATCTTTATTTTGAGTTCTCTCAAAAGTTCTTATCTTTGAATTTGTATTCATTCCAAATTTTACATAATACTGCGTTTTTGTTTTTAGAAACCCTTGTTTAAATCTTCTTACTAATAAATGCTCTGCATTTATTAAAATCTCTTTCTTATCTATTTCTTTATTTTGAACTACATTATATAATCTTTGAAAATTAGTTTTTTGATCAAATAATATATTTAT
>CATKYP010000278.1 GCA_949840855.1 uncultured Bacilli bacterium
ACTAAATAAAATAAAGTCAATAATAGATACAATTTCTAATTTTTCGAAAAGTCCCTCTAGCAACAAAATGATGGAATATAATGAAAAAAATATTGATAGTGAAGATGATAATCTAACAAAGGTATATAATAATATAATGATAATAGAAGAAGGTTTAATTTGTTATTTAAAAGATAATGGATATTAGGAGGTAAAATATGAAATTATTATCAATTAACTCAGGAAGTTCAACATTAAAATTTAGACTTTATGAGATGCCAGAAGAAAAAATATTGATGAAAGGTAATTTTGAAGCTATTGCAACAGATAGCAGCTGTTATAGCATAAAAATAGGCGAAGTAAAACAACAAGAAAAACTAGAAATTAAAAGTCATAAAGAAGCAATTACTATATTAATTGATAAGTTAATATCTAATAATATTATAAATACTATGGACGAAATAGAAGCAGTAGGTCATAGAGTTGTTCATGGTGGAAATAAATATTCTAAAAGTGTTATAGTTACTAATAGAGTATTAGAAGAAATAGAGTCTATTAAAGACTTTGCACCTCTTCATAATCCAGCAGCATTAATTGGCATTAAAGAGTTTTCAAGTGTAATTCCTAATGCAATCCAAGTAGTATGTTTTGACACTGCTTTTCATCAAAGTATAGAGGAAAAAAATTATTTATACCCAATACCATATGAATTGTACATAAAATACGATATTAGAAAGTATGGTTTTCATGGATTAAGCCATAAATTTATAACTTTAAGAATGAAACAACTTCTAGAAAATGATACACCTAATTTAATAATATGTCATATAGGTAATGGAGCCAGTATATCAGCAATAAGGAATGGAAAATGTGTCGATACATCTATGGGTTTTACTCCTAATTCTGGACTTATGATGGGAACGAGATGTGGAACTATTGATTATAGCATTATAGGATATTTACTAAATAGTACTAATATGAGTTATAGTGAAATAGATAATATGTTAAATAAAAATGGTGGTCTACTTGGTATCACTGGTATGAGTGATTTAAGAGATATTGATAGAGCATATATTGCCAAAGATAGAAAAGTTATACTTGCAATTGATATGTATACAAGAAGAATTGCTAATTTTATATCAAATTATTTTATATTATTAGATGGAAAGATAGATGCTATATGTTTTACCGCTGGTGGTGGAGAAAATGATGATATAATAAGAAAAGAAGTCTTGGAGAAAGCAAGATCATTAGGTATAATAATTGATGAAGATAAAAATAGAAATACTATAGTAAGAAAAGGTGTAGAAGGAATTATAACAACTAATGATTCTAAAATACCAGCTTATGTTTTGGCAACAGATGAAGAATTGATGATTGCAAAAGATACTTATTATATATTTGAAAATAAGTAAATTAGAATCTGAATAAAAATAATTAATAATAGTAGAAAAAATTCATAAATTATCATAGGGGACCTTATTAATAGTACAAAAAAGGCAGTAAAAATACTTTATTTTCAAGTTGTTTTAACTATGTCAAAATTTAACTACTATATGAACTATTATTAAATTTCAATGAACTATTATTAAATTTCAATGAGTGTATAGCAAATTTTTACCTTATATAGTATAATTTAGACATAGGAAGTCTTATGATTAAATTAAAGAATGGAGGAAACTAATGGACAATGAATTA
>CATKYP010000279.1 GCA_949840855.1 uncultured Bacilli bacterium
ATTCCTTTCATATAAACTAATTCATATCTTCTGTTAAATACAAACTTTTATAAATTTTAGACTCCCTAAGTAATTCCTTATGAGTGCCAAATGCTGCAAGACGGCCCTTATCTATAACATTTATAATATCAGCATCAACTATAGTAGACAATCTATGTGCCACAATGATTACTGTATGATCCTTCACTAAATTATCTATCGTTTTCTTAATATGTTCTTGACTTTCATTATCTAGTGCTGAAGTAGCTTCATCAAAAAGAATTATCTTAGTACCAAGAAGTAAAGTTCTAGCAATTGCTATCCTCTGTTTTTGTCCCCCACTTAAGTTTATGCCACCTTCGCCAATTACAGTATCATATCCTTTAGGCAAATTCATAATATACTCATCAATGTAAGCCTTTTTACATACATTTCTTACATCTTCTAAAGTAACATCTTCTTTTACAAGTTTAAAATTATCAAATATTGTTAAATTAAAAAGAAAAGGACTTTGTCTAATAATAGAAATATTTTTTCTTAAAGACTCCTCTGTCAAATCTTCTATATTAATACCATCTATTGTGATACTTCCCTCTGTTTTATCGAAATATCTTAATAATAAATTAAATATTGTACTCTTTCCATTTCCACTTCTACCTACTACAGCAATCTTTTTATACGGCTCTATCTTCAAAGATAGATCTTGTAGAGTATAGTCTTCATCATCTCTATACTTAAATTTAACATTCTTAAACTCTACTACACCATTAATATTGTCAAGACTCTCATTTCCAAACTTTTCATCTTGATATAACTTATTATCTAATATTTCACCTATTCTTTTAAGTGATACTGAAACCTTATTAAAATTAACACCAAAACTACTAATACTTTCTACTACTTCATCTATTCTCCAAATATATGACTCCATCATAAGAAAAATGCTCAATGAAATAACTCCTGTCATATAATACTTTCCGCAAGTAAAAAATATTACAAATTGCATTATAAAATAGGCTAAATTATTAAGAGCATAATACCATCTTTCATATCTTCTAGATTTATCAGTAAAAAGATACAAACCATCTAGAATCTCAAATACTCTTTTCTCTATATTACATTTTATTCCCAATGATTTTATTTCTCTTACACCGCCAATATTTTCTGTAGCAATTTTTACATATTCATCACTTCTTTTCTTTATATTTTCATGACTTTTCTTAATTCTTGGAAAAAATTTAGCAGAAATAACTCCCATAGAAACAGCAAATATAAGTATCTCAATACCTAGTAAAAGTGATATCTTAAAGGCTGCAATTACCACAATTATTACAATAGAAAACTTACAAATAAGTCTTATCATTTGAGACATAAGTTCCATTATCCTATCAGGATCATTACATAATCTATTAGTAAATTCACCTACTCCAATTTCTTCAAAAGCAATTGCAGGCATCTTATCTATCTTACTATATAAATCTTTACTAACTCCTTTTGTAAACTTTATTTCAAAGTAATTATATAAGTAATCTCTTGGTATTTGTAAAACTGTATAAAAAAGAATATAAACTCCTTCATAAATAATTAAATAGAACAAAAATAAATTAAAATCTTTCATTGTTAATGCTTCAACTGCTAATCCCCAAAAACAAACAGCAGCAATAGAAGGAATATAAGATAAAGCAACTAACAAAAC
>CATKYP010000280.1 GCA_949840855.1 uncultured Bacilli bacterium
GAGAGGATTGCTTTATGAAGAGGAATTTTGGATATATAGATATAGTTAAGTTTTTATTTAGTATATTTATAATAGCACTTCATACATTGATGCTTGATAGTTTTAATAGTGATATTAACTGGTATATTACTCATTGTGTTTTTAGACTGGCAGTTCCTTTTTTCTTTGTTACAGCTGGTTTTTTGTATGGATTAAAAATTTTAAATAATAAAGAAATTGATATAGTAACTAATAATTATCTTAAAAAGTTATTATATCCTTTTGTATTTTGGCTATTAGTTGGAATTATTCCAGAATTTATTAATACTTTTAATGGCAATTTATTTTTAACTATTTTTAATTTAATTAGGAAAGTATTTTTTTATCCTTGGGGAGCGTTGTGGTATATTTTAGCTTTAATGGTTGCTGTATTTATACTTTCTAGATTTTATAAAAGAGGAAAATTTATTTTTCCTATTATAATTGGTAGTTGTTTATATATTTTTGCTCTTATTTCTAATTCATATTATTTTGTAATAGATAATATTAGTATATTTAAAAGAGTAGTTGACTTATATAATGAAATATTCATATCTTCTCGTAATGGTATTTTTGTTGGACTTCTTTTTGTTTCTGTAGGTGTTTTTCTTGCTAAGATGTATAAAAGTGAAAGTTTATTTAGTTTAAAGAAAAACGTATTATTCTTTTTAATTTGCTATTTGGTTTTAGTTTTTGAAGTTACTTTTATTAGAAATAGAGCTTATATTGAAGATAATAGTTTATTTGTTGTTATGCCTTTTTTGATATTTTTCTTTGTTAGTATATTATTACAGGTTAGTAATAATAAGAAATATACTAAACTTAGAAGTTATAGTATATGTTTATATTTGGTTCATAGACCTGTTATTGCGTATATAGGGTTATTTTCTAACTTATTATATGGAGTAAATTTGTTTATTATAGTTATTGTTATTTCCTTTATAATTTGTTATTTTCTTATTAATAGTAAAAATAAATATATAAGGCTAATTACTATGAGATGAATATAATTATTTTTTTAGAGACTTTTTTATTTTACTTATGCTATACTTATTTTGTAAAAAGATATAGTGTCTTTGTAAGGAGTATAGTATATATGATTTTTAAGAAAAAGAAAGATAGTTATGACTTTAATAATGAGAGTGTTTCGATAGATGAAAAATATCGTAGTCTTGGTGTTAAAATAGGGAAAAATTTTTCAGTAACTGGAGAGGTTAGTTTTAGTTCAGAGCCATATTTAATAACATTAGGGGATGATGTTAGGTTATCTAGTAATGTTAATTTTGTAACTCATGATGGTGGTATGCATGTAATTAGACAATATAAGAAGATTCCTGCTGATAGTTTCGGAAAAATTGTTGTAGGCAATAATGTATTTATTGGAATGAATTCTATTATTATGCCAGGTGTTAAGATAGGAAGTAATGTGATAATAGGAGCAGGTAGTATTGTAACAAAGGATATTCCTGATAATTCTGTAGCTTGTGGAGTACCTGCTAAAGTAATAGAAACTATTGATGATTATTATGAAAAGAATAAGAAAAATATAGATTTAACTAAAAATTACACTCAAGAAGAGAAGAAAAAATATTTATTAGATAAGTTTAAGCTAAATTAGTAAAATAAGGGAGTATTTAATATGGGTAAG
>CATKYP010000281.1 GCA_949840855.1 uncultured Bacilli bacterium
TGGATACGTATAATGAAACTTTAAAAGTGTTTATTGAGGAAATTAAGACTAAAAAGGAAAATTTAAAAAAGTATAAAGAAGTATCAGATATGGCGAACTATGCAATTTATGCCCATTCAATTAAGAGTGATGCAAGATACTTTGGATTTGAAGTTTTAACAGCACTTGCCCTAAATCATGAAATGGCTGGTAAAAATAATGATATGTATTATGTTATGGAACATTACTCAGAATTTATGAATGAAATACTTAGAATAGAACGGATTGTTAATGAGTATATGAATATACCTATTGAATATTTAGATGATAATGTAGTGATAAGAGATGAAGTTATACTTGTGGTGGATGATTCCTTAGTTATTAAGAAATTTATTGAAAGTATTTTCAATGATAAGTATCAAGTAATAATGGCTGCAGATGGAAATGAGGCAATTAATTTATTAAATACTAATTCTAAAATAGATAAAATGTTACTTGATCTTAATATGCCTAATGTTAATGGTTTTGATGTACTAAACTATATGTTAGCTAATAACTTATTCAGTAAAGTAGCAGTTACTGTTATTACAGGTATTGATGATAAGGCAATTATGGATGGAGCTAAGAGATATCCAATTAAAGGGTTCTTACTAAAGCCATTTAATGAAAGAGATATAAGAGGAGCAGTAGAAGAGTAATAAAATTAAAACAGTATTTTATATTAGATATTATCTTTTAAATACTGTTTTTATTTAAATATAAAATTATTCCAAAATATATACTTACTGCTGGATATATTAGGACATGACCCGATGTTTCACTTATAGCAATAAATAATATAAATGATAATAGATAAGTCTTTTTTAATCTAGTTTTATATCCATAATAGATTATTATACTTACAATAATTAATAATCCAATAAGACCATATTTATAGAATATATCTAAAAGGTCAATTTCAATATCTTTTCTATTTATATCGTATTTTAATCCAAATATTTTTTGATATGCTGAACTTTCTAGGTATGCTTTTTGATTTTTACTAACAAAGCTAAATCTATCATTAAAAATAACCTTATTAATTCCTTCTAGTGACAAGATATTTTTTATCTTGAAAAACTTGGCTTGTACAATGGCATTTTTATAAGCTGTAGTATTAGTGATTAAGAAAATACTTGCAATAAAAATGCTTAATATTAATGAGATTGTTATAATTTTAACTTTTGTTGTTTTACTTTTAAAGAAAGTGACAAGTGGTGTATGTAAAAAACAGATTATTGTTAAGAATAGTCCTCCAAGCATTACTTTAGTTCCAGTTAGCATACTCATAATAAATGTTAATATTATTAATAAGATTGTTAAAATATATCTCTTTTTATTTAAGAGAGTAGTAATAGTAAGTGGTAGAAGAATAATTGCTATAGCACTTAATTCATTTATAGAATTAAAGAGTCCTTTGAAACCTTCTTTTTTAACTTCCTCTTCATATATTACATTGCCCAAATTAAATATATAGCATAATAAGAATAAGATTATATATAAAAATAACGTTACTGCTATATATTTATTATCAATGTTGTCTTTATAATTTATGAAAAATATTGTAGTAAATGGTAAATAAAATAATTTGAAAGCATAACTAACAGACATTATAATAGAATATTTATAATATAAAAGATAAC
>CATKYP010000282.1 GCA_949840855.1 uncultured Bacilli bacterium
ATAATTTATCTTTTTCTAAACATTTCTTTTTATTATAAAATAATTTTTTTAAACTATACTTTCCAAGTATTGATTGATACTTTTCATAAATAAGGATATTAGCAATATTATCATTAAAATTTAATTTATCAATAGTCTTGTTTAATTCCTTGATTGTTAAATATATACTATCATCGCTATATGAGTAAAAACTTAAATTTCTCTTTATTTCTAATTTTAATAACTCCAAAAAAGAATCAATTTGATCACTGGTAAAACTATGTTTTTTTTGTGGAGAACCATTTTTAATATAATTATTGATTGTATTACGAAGTTTATCAAATTCATCTTCATTAATATTATTATTATGAAATATTCTACTAAGTATATTCTGTAATAAAGTATGAATACTAGTGGGATTCATTATTTTAATATAGTTAATAAGTTTGTAGATAAGAATATAAAAAAAGGTCTTCCTTATTTTGACAGGCTTAGTGGATTTATGAAATTAGTACATTTTTTAATAAATGTAGATTATTATCCTAATATAGAAGAGTATAAGATGTTGATCAATAATAATGAAATTGTAAAATTTTTATTACAATCAGTTGTTAGTAGGAATATTGGTGCGATTAAAACTAATCAACTTGATATGGTTTTTGATAGTGATGTAGCTATTAATTTAATAAAAGACTATTGTAATATTAATGGTATAGCACTTTATAATGAGAAAGCAAATTGTGGTGATGATGAGTTTTATGATTCTTTTTCAGTTAAAACAGATGAAAAAGAGTATACAGATAATTTATTAGATTTATATTTTAATGAAATTGATTTTCCTATATTGTCTATTGATGAAGAGAAGGATTGGGCTATAAGAAATGCAAACGGAGATGTTAGAGCTAGAAAAATATTGATAGAAAGAAATATGAGATATGTTGTTAGTGTTGCTAAAGAATATGTTGGTTGTGGAATAGAATTTCTAGACTTAATTCAGTCTGGAAATATAGGGCTTATAAAAGCTGTTGATAAGTTTGATGTTAATAAAGGATGTAGATTATTAACATATGCTGACTATTTTATTAGAAATGAAATAGATAGATCCATTGCCTATATGGGATACAACTTTAATATAGCTTATGGAGAATATGAAAATGTTAAGAAATATAAATATACTATTGCAACTTTAAAGGATAAAAATAAAGAAAGGTTTCCTGAAATTAGTGAAATTGCTAAAAAAATGGATATAACAGAGCAAGAGGTAAAGGATATTGATTTTTGGTTAAAGTTTCCAAAAAAGTATGAAGCGCTTATCAGTAAAGAAGGAAATTTGGAATCACAGGTGACTTCCTTTGAAAGTTTGACAGAAGATATTATAGAGAAAAATTTACTCCAAGAACAATTTAGAGAGTATATATTAAATTTAAATCTTGATGATAGAAAAATGGCAATTTTAAAAGGACTTTGGGGGATCTTTGATAGTGATATTAAAAATGGTGAAGAACTAGCTAAAAAATATAATATAACAAGGGAGAGAATAAGACAGATAGAATCATCTATTTTCAAAGAAATACGTAAAAGAAAAGATGTTGTACCTTTTGCTTCTTATATGTATAATGAAGAAGAAGCGATGAAAAGATTGAATAAATATATAGAATTATATTGTAATGGTAATA
>CATKYP010000283.1 GCA_949840855.1 uncultured Bacilli bacterium
TTGCAAATTTTTAAAAAATATGTATAATATAGTAATGAAAAAGGAGAGACTATGAAAAAAATAGCAAAGTATAGAGCATATTCCACTATTTTATCAGCGGCAATATCTTTGGCAGGTTGCAGTAGTAAAACAGTAGAATTTGTAGATAATCAAAATGGAGAAGTTCATAATTTAGATAATAAAATAGAAGTAGAAAGTTCAAAAGTTAATGTTAATACAAATGAAAATAGATCAGCACAAGATTCTTATGTAACTGTAACTTATGATGAAGACTTTAATTATTTTGAAATTATTGGTGAAAATCAGAAACGTAATAAATTTGATAAATTATCCAAAGATTTTTACCAACAATTAAATAAAATGATGCATGAAAAAGATATTACTAGTATAGCTTTATGCAATTTAGATGATACTTTTGATTTTGCTAGAATAAATACAGCAAACATAAAAGAAATTACATTTAAGAATTGTAATGGAAATATAGACTTAAAAGATAATGATTTTTCACAGATGCAAGAGATTTGTCTTGATGATTGTAAAGGATCATTCTATGGTATTGATGCTACAAAGAAACATTATAGAAATATATACCTTTTTAATACTAATTTTGATGTTATAAAGGATTATATTTTGGGAAATTATATGAAAAGCCTTTATTGGACTGAAGATGGTACTAAAAAAAGAAACTTAAAATCATTTTTAGAATTTCTATTAGAAAATAATATTAGTATAGATCTATTATCTATAAATGAATTAAATAGTCAGGAATATGAGGGAATTACAACGGAAGAATTTGATTTATTAAGTAAATTAAATATAAAATTTCTCTATATAGAGGATGAGGGATTTCAAAATACTGTTAACTTAGATTTAACTTTAAATAAGAATATTCAAACACTTTATTTAGAAAGTTATTATAGAACTGAAGAATATGAAATTATACATAGTGAATTAGGAAATATAAGAATTAGAACTAATAACAAAAATTTCCATTGTAACTTTAGTAATGCTGATATTACTAAAAATACTCACTTTTCATTACCTAATTCTACTTGGCTTGGTTTAGATAATTTAGAATGCAAGGATATTTCAGCTTTTAATGAGCTTTCTAATGTAGAATACTTATATTTTCAAGAGGATTTAGGAAAGGGACTTATGGCAGATGATGATGAAGGAAGTATCACTTATTGTAGAGATTTATCAATTAAATTCTTTGATGCCATTACAAATGAAGAGGTAAAAACATTTAGAGATTATAATGAATTTTTAAGTTATTTAAAAATGTGTAATAAATTAAAAAATGTTCAAGAAAAACTAAATATTTCAGAAGAATATTATAAATATCAAGAAACACCAATTATTGGAGATATTGTAAATTTAAAAAATGAAAATACACCAATTTATGAATCAAGAAATTCTAATAATTCTACAACTTCTTATTATGGAACATCTGAATTAAGATGTATTTGCTCTATAGTTTTAACAAAAGATAATTATGAAATAGAAGTGGATAATATGGATGATTATGAATTATTTACAGAATTAGGATTTGCTGTTAAAAGATATAATCTTGTAAACCAATATTCCTTAAATAAAGATGAC
>CATKYP010000284.1 GCA_949840855.1 uncultured Bacilli bacterium
GAAGTGTTTTCTCTTTAAAATTGAACCAAGAACACAAATCCCATATATCATCTTTGATTCTATAATCATTTTCAACTGGAAACAAAATATTAATACTTCCATCTTGATTTTCTATCGCTTCCAATTTACCATCCATAGTTTTTACTATAGGGATTCTCCTACAAATTATTTTTAATTGATTTAATACACTCTCTTGTAACCAATCATCTTCTGAAATTCCTATTTTACAAAGCAAATAAAGATTTTCATAATTTTCTGATGCAATTTTTGTCAAAAAATCTCTATATGCTGTTACATAATCCATTAGTAGTTCTTTATTTTTTTTACTTCCAAGCATTATCCCATCTCGTGGCTCAGTAATATCAAACACTTTACTATTTATTATTGTAGGCAATGGAAATTTCTCGGTTCCTACTAACGGAAAATCGCAGAAAATTTTAGGTAAATTATCATTTAATTCTACAACGCTGTTATGGCTATCTGATTCTACTGGAATCCCTAAGCATATCTCCTTATATTTATAAATCATAATTGCATTTTCTTGTTGCTCATAAGTATATTTATAAAGTATCTCGTTACAATTAAATACTTTACCTATTCTAAAAGTATTTTTTGACTGCCCAATAATCGAAATACTTTTTATTTTAGGCACAAATGCTAGAACATATGGTGCACAAAGAAACAATTCATTTACTCCATGTTGAACTATATCTACAACACTTTCATCTATTTCGTAAGTAAAACTTGTTGAATAATCAATGTTTACATCATCAGAAATTTTATTTATTTCATTAATTTCCTGTATTTCTCTTAACTGTTTATTTATTAAATCTTGTATTTCTGCACGTGTTTTTCCTGATCTATCTAATATAAAATCTAAATTTTTTATTCTCCCATCATAATCACATATCAATCCATTTATACGAATTTTTTCACAAATTAAATGTGTAGTAATAAAACCTGTCCCAAATTTTCCTGTCGCTTGCTCCTGTTCCATTTCCTTAAAAGAGGTTTGTGTCACTAATGATAACAGATCCTTACAAGTAAACTTTTTCCCATCATGCGAAAAAACTATCTGCTTTTGATAATAATCAATCTTTACATTAACCGAATCAATTGAAACATCCTTTGCATTTTGGAGTAACTCCCAAATCCATCTTCTAGAATATTTCCTTTTTTCACGTTCATCGAGATTTCTTAATATGTTAATTTTCTCCCATATTTTTGAAGCTGATTGTACGACCCCTAACTCACCTATATCTGTACTAAAACTATTCATTGTTTATCACCTTCATTGATGCAATTATACATAACATCCTATTTTATGCCATAGTGTCTCAATCTACTTTCAAATTTTCAATTTGTCACTTCTTTAAATATAAACATTTTACTACAAATAGTTCTAAATATCATCTCTTATCTTCAAAATCCAAGAATAAATTTATACTTTCCATCGCTTACAACTTTGTATATGAAAAAACTTTCACAGAAGGCAGCCAATATTGACTGCCTTCTATTTATCATAAGCTGTTCTCCTTCCCTTTACTTTTTAAAACATCCAGCTTTTCCGGCGCTTTCTGCCCGTAT
>CATKYP010000285.1 GCA_949840855.1 uncultured Bacilli bacterium
GAGAAGGACAAGGGTTTGAAAGAATAAGAAGGGTTACAGGATATTTAGCAGGAGATGTATCAAGATTTAATAATGCCAAGAGAGCTGAAGAAAAAGATCGTGTAAAACATAGTGGAGTAAAAGAGATTACTTGCAAAAAGAATAAGAAAGTAGCTTAATATGAAAATCAGATTAGCAGCAGATTTACAGCCAGATTCTATTGTTGATGGTGAAGGAGTAAGGACTGTTATTTGGACTCAAGGTTGTCCACATAATTGTAAGGGTTGTCATAATCCTAGCACTCATGATTTTAATGGTGGTACTCTAGTAGATGTTGATTATATAATAGATGAACTTAAATCTATTAAAAATCAAGATGGTATTACATTATCTGGAGGAGATCCTGTATGTCAAAGTGAAGCTTGTCTAAAAATATGTAAAGAAGCCCATAAAATAGGGCTTAATGTATGGTGTTATACTGGATTTACTTATGAATCACTGCTTAGTAATCCTATGCATTTAGCTCTTTTAAAAGAAATAGATATTTTGGTAGATGGCAAATTTATTTTAGAAGAAAAGAGTTATGATCTTTACTTTAAAGGATCTAAAAATCAAAGAATTATTGATGTAAAGAAGAGTTTAGAAGAAGAAAAAGTAGTTTTAGTAAATAAGTATATTAATAAAAAAGATTATTCAAATCATTATGAGAAACCTAATTATTTATTTATATAATAGAAATAAATAACTAGGTTTTTTTATTAATTATTTAAATACTTTTTATAATAGATCCATATTGCATAAAAATCGTGATTTACTACTTATAAAAAATGGTTTATAATTAAATAGGTGATTAATATGAATGAATTATTTGAAAAACTTAATATCAATCCAAAAAATTTAATTCTTTATGATAGAGCATTTTCTCATTCGAGTTATACAAATGAACATTCAAAAGAGCAAAGTTATGAAAGATTAGAGTTTTTAGGAGATGCTATAGTAGATCTTGTAGTAGCAGATTATTTATATGAAAACTTTAAAGAGGATGAAGGTGAAATGACTAAGGTAAGAGCAAGCTATGTATGTGAAAATGCTTTATACGAATATTCTCTAGCTTTAGGACTAAATCATTATATAAAAGTGGGTCAAGGGGAAATAGATAAAGATGATACCTCTAAAAAAGCAATTATAGCAGATGTCTTTGAGGCTCTTATTGCAGCAATTTACTTAGATTTAGGATTTGCCACAGCACGACGTGTTGTATTAAATATAGTTACACCTTATATTAATGATAATGTTATATTCTTTAGTGATTATAAATCTGCCTTACAAGAAGCTGTACAAACTGATAAAAAAAGTGTGCAATATGTATTAATAAAAGAAGAAGGACCATCACATAATAAATTATTTACAATAGAAGTTAGAGTAAATGGAATATGCTATGGGACAGGTATTGCCACAAGTAAAAAGGATGCTGAACAAAATGCAGCAAAGAAAGCTCTAGATAAATTAGCAAATTAATCGCTTTTTAAAAAATGTTGAATAAGTAATAACTTTTTGATATAATTTAAAAATATTATAATCTATTAATAAAAAAG
>CATKYP010000286.1 GCA_949840855.1 uncultured Bacilli bacterium
AATAGTATAAAAGAAGTTGGTAACAATAAAAGTGTTAAGGTAACTATTCAAGGTAAAATTATTAATGTTATGATAACAATTAATGATGATGTTACTAGAGATAGTGCTAAAGGATTAGCTGATAAGGTATTAGAAAAGTTATCAGAAGATGAGAAGAGATTTTATGATATTCAAGTATTTATTAAAAAAGATGTAGAAGATGCGCAACTTCCTATTATTGGATACCATCATCCTAAGAAAAATGGATTTTCTTGGACTTTAGACAGATAAGGAGATTTTATGAAAAAGAAGCTTATAATTATAATACCTATTATTATTGCTATAATATCTTTTATAGTAGTTTATAGGTATTATAATAAAGAAGATAAAACTACAACACTTACAGTAGTAGAAAAAAAATGGATAGAAGATAATAAAGATAAAGTAGTAGATTTTGAGGTAATTAATAATTATCCATTATATGGGATGAATGGTGAAGGTGTATTTTTTGATTTTATAGATGATTTTTCAGAGAATATTAGTTTAGAATTTAATAAAATTCCTTATTTAAAGGAGTCAACACCTACTACTAATAGTTATAGAATAAGAATATTAAATAATGAAGATAGTTTAGGTAAAAATGATTTAGAACTTTTTACAGATAGTTATATAGCAATAGGTAAAACTTATCAAAGACTTAATTATATTAAGGATATGAAGAACTTAACGTTTGGTGTATTTAAAAGTGATAGTGAGGAAGTCAGTTATTATTTAAAAGGAGCAACTAATATTTCTTTTAAAACTTATGAAGATATAGATAGTCTTTATAAAGCTCTTGATAGTGATGAAGTTAATATGATTATTGTACCTAATATAATGTATTTAGATAAAACAATTAATTCTAAATATTCTATTAATTATTATTTTCCAGAGATGACCAAAAAGATAGTTTTAACACTTAGTGATAATAATAATGAATTAAATAGGATTGTTGAGAAATATTATATAAAATGGAAAGCAACTAAATATGTTGAAGAGTATAATAAATCATATCTTAATTACTATTTAGAAAAAAATAATGTAAGTGCAAAATCAAAAGCCAGTTTAATATCAAAGACTTATACATATGGATATGTAAAAAACAGTCCTTATGAAGTCATGGTAAATAAAAATATAAGGGGTATTGCTGGAGAATACATTAATAGAATTTCAAGACTTACAGATATTGAATTTAAATATAAGGAATATGATAATAAAAAAGACTTGAAAAAAGCTATAGAATCTGGAGAAATAGATATTTACTTTGATTATTATAATTATAGTGATGATAAGTATTTGCAGACACTATCGACTTTTGTAGAAGAGTATGTTGTTTTAGCTAGAGAAAGTGATGAATATATTATTAATTCATTTGAAAGCTTAAAAGATAGAGAAGTTGTAATGTTAAGGGATGATTCCTTATATAATTATTTTGTTAGTAATTCTCGTAGTAAAATTACAGAAATAGATAAGTTAAATGATATAAAAAGTAAAGCTCGTGGTAAGTTAGTTGTAGTTGATAGAGAAATATATAATATG
>CATKYP010000287.1 GCA_949840855.1 uncultured Bacilli bacterium
GTGGTTAAAAACATTGTACCGTAAAAAGGGCTGTTACATGGCCTTTTAACTTTTACACAATTATATGGACTTTATCATCTCTAGTTACTTTATAGGGAAGTATAATTACTTTTGCACCATTCAATAGCGCTCCCCACAATTCCCATACTGAATAATCAAAAGCATATGAATGAAACATCGTCCAGACATCATTATTAGTAAAATTAAAAACTTCTCTTGCAGATAATATAAGTCTCGTAATATTTTTGTTTTTAACCATCACACCTTTAGGATTCCCAGTAGATCCTGAAGTATAAATCACATACGCTAAATCACACTCATCAAAATTGATTCGTGGATTTAGACAATTAGAGTATCTCAAAAATGAATCACCATCTAATAAAACTTTTTTTATAGATTTAGGTAACTGATTCGATAATTCTTCTACTGTAATTACATTCTTTACACCAGCATCTTTCAATATATAATCTATTCTTTTTTTGGGTAGGATGTGTCAATTGGAACGTATGCACTTCCCGTCTTTAATATTCCTAAAATACTAGCTATCACTCTAGAATCTCTATGTAAAAACACACCAATTTTACTTTTAGTTTCAATACCACTATTGAGTAAAAAATTAGCAATCTTGTTACTCATAGAGTCTAATTCTGAATATGTAAAATTACTATCATTAGCTTCAACAGCAATTTTATTAGGGTTTTTTTCTACCTGTTCTTGGAAATATTCTACTATATTTTTAGTAATTTTATGTTTATTCTGGGGCTTACTAAACTTATTAGTGGTCAATCCAATTTTATATATGCTTTCTTCTGGCGCATTAAGCGCTGCTTCAAGTAAGTATATATAATTTTTGCACATACTATTGATAAATTTTTCATCAAAAAGTTCGGTATCAAATTCCATAAAACAGTCATTCTCATACTCATGAGGAATAATTGTTAGTGTTAAATCTAATTTTGATGTCTTCGAATAAACTCGTTTAGATCTTACATTCAAATTACCAATACTTAAGTCTTCAAAATGAACATTTTGATATACAAATAAGACTTGTACTAATGGGTTATATCTAGTATCTCTAGGTGGATTAACTTTTTTTACAATTTCATCTAACGATTTATTTGAATGTCCTAAAACATCTATTATATTTTTTTTGACATCATTAAATAATGTTTTAAAAGTTGCTTTTTCTCCAAAAATTGTTCTTATTGGCAAAGTTGCTGCATAATATCCAATAGAATCCATAAATTTTTGTCTTAATCTATTAGCAAACAAAGTTCCAACTATAATGTCTTTTTGATTAGCGTATCTCCCTAACAGTAGTACAAAAATGGAATAATAAATCATGTATGGTGTATATCCATGATTTTTAGCAAAGTTTTCAATTTTTTGTTTAATATCATGGTTTACCTTAAAATATACTCTATCACCTACATGTTTCTGCCGGTTTTCTCTTTGTTTATATGTGGGCAAATTTAACACATAATTAGCATCTCGCAGTTTGTAAAATTAAGTTAGAAAAATAAAAAGCCATTTGTGATAGACTTTTGAGTAACTAC
>CATKYP010000288.1 GCA_949840855.1 uncultured Bacilli bacterium
TTTATCCACTATAAACTTTAATTTTACTATATTTTGACATCCTATTTTTATGCAATTGCCTTATAACTTTTTAATTTTTCTTGAAAAAATGTATATTTTAAGTTAGAATAAATTTATTAGATTGCTCCATAGCCAAGTGGTAAGGCGGTGCGCTCTGACCGCATTATGCGCTAGTTCGAATCTAGCTGGAGCAGCCATTAGTTTTATAGTGTATTTTTATACACTTTTTAAATGCAAAAATAAGCACATATGTGCTTATTAATAATTAATTATATCCTCTATTATTGCCACCCCAGAATACAAAAAAGATTATAAATAGGATTATGATTATCCAGATCCAACTGGAGTTTGAACTATCATTATTGCTTCCGTTGTAACAAGCTGGATAGCAGCAATTAGGATATCCATATACATACATGAATTTTTATTCTCCTTTCATTATATTATATTTACATAGTACTATAAGTAATATAATAGATACCTAATTTATTATATATTAATTAGTTCGTGACAAATCCGACGAATTTTTATATAATAATTAATGATTTTAATAAGCAGTTAGAATTAGTTATCATATTTTCTATTACTAAATAAGGAGAATTTATTTTATGATAATTTAAATGTTATAATGGGGGGATTAATTGTGAAAACTATAATGCTAACTAATAATGAATTATGTAGCTTAACTAAATTTTACTTGTCTAATGATATTTTTCATTGTGAAAGTGAAATATATAGGTTAGATTTAAAAAGAATTGAAAAAAGGTATAAAATTGGTAATAGTGATTTACTTCTAAAAAAATATTCTAATTATCTTAATAAGAAAGAGATAGAAACTAAGATAGCTAATGTTAGCAAACTAGCTAACTATTATGATCAACTTAATATTAGAGAACTTAATATTCCTAGATATAAAGTAATGGTAGGAAAAGATTTTATTGGTTTTGCGTTGAACGAGATAAAAGAGGCTAGAAATTTAGGTAGTATTTTATATAGCGAAGATGTATCTATAAATGCTAAAATATATTACTTATATAATGTTGGTAATTTGATTGATAAAGTTTTAAAACAAAATATATTTGAATTTAATTTTGGAGATTTGCATGAGTACAATTTCGTTGTTGATAATGAAAATTTAGTTTATGCAATAGATCTTGATGATATATATTTAAAAAGTAATATTCCTAAACGATCACGATATTTGTTACAATCTTCTATAGATTACTTTCCAAATAAATATAGAAAATATTCAACAAGAATTGTATATCCTGATGATAATACAGATTTACTATGTTATAATATAATGATTTTAAATTGTTTACTTAATGATAATATTATATATTATGATTTAACTAGTTTTCAAGAATATATTATGTATTTGAAATATTTGGGATTTGGTGCAAATATTTTAAATAGTTTTAGCAGGCTATATTCTAGTAATGATAATATTAATCCATATAGTTATTTAGATGAGATTCCTCTTGCTAATGCTTTATATGCTGAAAAAAGTGGGTTTGAAAAGTGGAAAAAGGTTTATACTTTATAATT
>CATKYP010000289.1 GCA_949840855.1 uncultured Bacilli bacterium
TATTGTATTATTTATTATACAATTTAAACAATCTAATAGATAAAAATATTATAAATAACTGTAATCTATCTGATTTTAATGTATAATTATTTGTCATCATATCTAATAACGTCATATATATTGCTCCCCTGATTATCTTCTATATGATACATTACATCATTATATAATATATATTCACTTGTAAAAGCAAACTGTTTTTCTGTTCCATCCTCATAAATAAATTTCATAATATCTCCCCCATCAATCTTTGGGTCCTTAATTTGAGTCAGCTTTAATTCTCTTAACACAGCACAAATATCCTGAATAACTGCTTTATTTTTAATTTCTTGCAAAGGATATACTTTTCCAGTTTCAATTTTTACAATATTATCAAAAATATTCTCTGAAAATGGTATGTCTATTTTTCTATTTGTAGACGTTTCCTGACTTTGTCCTATCCCTTTGTTTGATTTTGACGTATTATCTTTACATGCTGTTAAAAAAGCAAATGGAATTATCATCATGATAAAAATATATAATACTTTACGCATTTCTTTTCACCCCCTAATAAAGACTTCTATTCCAAATAAACGTAATTCCTGAAGTAGTTATTGTAGCTGCTGAATCTAAAAATGATATTTGATATCCATTAGAGTCCCATGCATAAATTTTTCTAAAATTTGGATTTGAGCTATTTGTTCTTGAGCAGGCATAACCATAACCTGTTATTTGGTGTCCCATAGTTTCATCAATCCTACCATCTAATCTTATTACAAAAGGTTTATCATTATTAATATTTGATTTAATTTGTTCCCAATTTATTCTGGTATTTATTAATGTATATGATAATCCAAAACTTTGTAGACAGGTGCGAGTTTGTTCTAATGTAGAACCATTATCATAATTTATATGATATTTATCAGCAAAATATTTAGCATTTAATGTTGTTCCTTTTTTATAATTTACAATAGTAGTTGCTGTTGCTGACCAGCATAAATTATAATTACCTTGTGTAACGAAATTAGTAATATTACATTTATAAGAAGGCCATCCATTATCATATCCACTAATCACACTTCTTACTTGTGAAATTTGTGAAGTAACATCAATTTTCTTTATTGTCTTTGAACTATCCGAATAGTCAAGGGAGTTATCAACCATATTTTGAACAAAACTCACTTTTTGTTCAAATAGTAAATGAAAAAATGATGATTCATTAAATTTATTTACATACACTTGATGAAATGATTTAATTATATTAGAACTTTCGGCATAATATTTTCCATTAACAATGTAAATCAAATATTTCCCAGACTCTAATTTAGAAAGTTCATTTATTATTTCTGTATTATCTGATAATATAACATTTCCGCTCCTATCAGATTCAACAACATAATTACATTCATCTTCTTCATAAACTGGATATATAAAAAATATATCATTGCTGTCAGCATTGTAAACACTAATAGGTTCTTTAATTTCCACAAACTCCTTGTTTGCAAAATCACCATTTAATAAACTTTCCATATTTTCTAAACTTTTAATTTCATTATCATTTGA
>CATKYP010000290.1 GCA_949840855.1 uncultured Bacilli bacterium
TAATTTTTTATTTTAATTTTTTATTTATTTCGTACTATTATTTAGTAGTTAGATTTTCTTACTATATACTTTTTTATTATAATCTAATACTTCTGATATTGCATTCCTTATATAATTTAAAATGATTGAGTAATCTGATTCGTTTGTTAAATAACTTGTATCTTCAATTATTTCTTCATATATTTCATTACAATATTTTTCTATTTCCTTTTCATTTGTCAGTAAATATAGTTTTGCCTTTATTTCTAGAATAAAATATATTGCTTTTGGAAATGTTTTTTCATATTTATTTTTAAATTTACTATTTTTAAACTCTTCAATTTTAGAAGATATATTCAATATGAAACTATCAGTATCAAGTGCACCATCTTCTATATATAAATTATCAACACGCTCTTTGTCATAAAATAAACTATATAATTCATATTTTAGTAATGAATAATATGAAGTTTTGAAAAAGTTATTTTCTAATATATTGTATTTAAATAATTCAATATATTTATAGTATGTTAATTTTTTTATGATTGATGTGTTTTTTAATTTATCTTCACTTCTTAATATCTCAATAACGTTTTCCAGTTCCTTTATAAAAATAATAGCATTATCTCTTGGAATACAAATACTTGATAGGCCTAGTTCATCATAGAAGTTACCACTAATTATTTCTTTCTTGAACGTTGTATATTTTAGAGTATTTAGTGAATACATTATTCTTTGATATATTAAATTGTTTTTCATTCTTTTATCTTCTCTATACTCAAACTCTACTTTTTCCTGCTTATCTTTTTGCTTAACTGTAACAATAGAATTTATAAAACTAGTATATATATTATCATAATCAATTATGTTATCTTCCTTTTGATTAAAGTATTTATCTAATAGATCTGTATTCTCATCTATTTTTTCTTTTTCATAGTCATTAATAAATAAATTAGAGTTTCTTATTTCTTTTATGATATATCTAAATGGGTCTGTACAAAAAGTATTACTAGTATTAAAAACATAATCACAAACTTTCTTTAAATACTTGTATTCAATTACTATGGCTTCTTTTAATAATTCCATAGTTATAGCATATTCATTTTCAGATGTTTTCTCATAACTTTCTAATATGAATAGTTTATAAAATAATTCTGATATAGCTTTTTCTATTTTTACTACCTTATTTAAGTTATTATTAAAGCTCATATTTTTTCCTCATTTATTTAATCTTTCTTATTAAAATATTTATCTAATGTTAATACTTTTTGAATATGTGGATTATCTAAAACACTCTTTGGAGTTTCTACTAAATAGTTATATGGGTTACTTAAGTCATAATATTTATTCATTCTTTTTAGTTGATATTTGCAACTAGAATTTCGTAAAAGTTCCCTGTCAAATACTATTTTTTGAATTTTTTTATCACCATTTGTCTCTAAATATGCCGATGTTAAAAGAAGTTGTTCTCCAAATGAACGGTTTTCTATTATATCTTTTTCTTTCATTAAATAATACATATAATAATATTCTACAAATTTTTCATATAAA
>CATKYP010000291.1 GCA_949840855.1 uncultured Bacilli bacterium
TTTATTTTATATTTAACAATTTTATTATGTATAAAATTCTAAATTTATTATAATTTTAAACTGCCATCAACTTTCTGTTTTGGTTTTAGTGCCAAGACATTTTGAAAAGATAAAATTTGATCTCTATTATTTGTTAAAGGTTCTAAAATAAATCCTTCCCTTAATTGGTAAATTTGAGTATAATCAACCATATTAGATTTATAATGCCAATTTGGATTAATATAAGAAAGATCAATATTAGCATTTTCTTTTAAAGATGATAATAAACGAGTAAGTATAAACTCCTTAAACATTTTTAATTGATTAACTCTATAGTCAGGATTAATATTATTTTCATTTATTCCAACTATAAAGTCCATTATATTAGATAAATAAGCATAAGATGAAAGACTTAAATCAACTTCATCTGGTAAATCGAATAAATCACAATTTACAAAAGTAATATCTTCTAAACTATTAGATTGTAATACTTTTTGTAACTTTAAATAATTTTCATCATTATAATAACTTTTATCATTTTCAATAGTTTTATTAATATCCCTTAGAAGCATTGAGGTTTCAGGCATAAATAAGCCACCTTTTTTATAATTTTAGCATACTTTAATTGGCTCATTTATAATTTTGGAATATAAATATAGTTCATTCCAAAATTTACGACAATTATTTGATAAATATTTATCTATTCTTTTATAAATATCTTCATTAAGTTTTTCAAAAAAGCTAGAAAAATCTTCAAATGATAAATTTTTTGCAGCAATAAACTTTAATTCACCATAAAATCTAGTAATTATATTGGTATCAAATGCAATAACTTTTTTTGCCCCATATAAAAATAAATCTAAAATTGCATCTCCACTTCCAGTTACTGTTGTAACAACATTATCTTTAATCATATTTTGATGATCGTAAAAAACACAAGAACTATCTTCAGTATTAAAGGGATACAAAAGAGAAACACCAGCAAAATCACTAAACTGTACTTGATTAGAAATAAATCCCTTAGCATTATCTATAATGTCATCTAATTCAGTCTGTAAAACAGAGTGATATAGAAATTTATCATTACTTTTTTCTAAAATTACCTTCTTTTTATTTCCCTCTAATTCATATTCTAATACTTTAACTAATCTATAATAACTACACTCTTGTCCTCTATATTTTCTATCATTATAAATAGTTCTTTCATAAGAAACTGTACCATCTTCGTGATAAAGTTCTAAATACCAGTATGTTTCTCCTTTAATTATATTATGTGGTTCTTCACTATTTACAATATCACCTTTATTAACAGCTATATAATCATCATAAATCCCAATAGACGTATCACCATTACCAAATAGAGTACACATAGTTTCTGGAGATCTATTAACATAATCTATGATAGATTTATCATACCTTTGCAAAATCGGATCTAGTGCATAATACCTTTTAGCAATCTCCCCAAAAGATATTTTTTCTCCTACTATATATACTTTACTCTTAGTATTAATTTCTACAAAATGATCTTCATC